>NZ_JAUBVF010000142.1:0-2444 GCF_036705685.1 Microcoleus sp. AT3-A2 | reverse complement strand
AGCAGGCATTCACTTTTTCTGAATATCATTATGTTATATTATACCAATATGCGTTTTAAATGCACAACAGCTTAATGTCGTATAAGTCTTGCCAATTGGGTTGGCTAGTGAGTTCAAATGCTGTCACCATAGCACCCATTCCGCCACCGAGAATGACAATTTTTTTCTTGGTATTTTCAATCATGGATATTTACCGATTTGTGTGTGTTTTGAAAGGAAAAAATGATTTTCAGCTAATACAAGCTAATTATCCGTATCAAAAGCTACTACTGAGATTTCCATATTTCAGTTCCGTTTCCAAAGGAAAAATCGAAGTTCAGCCAAAATGCTAATTGGGCTGTTTGTTGCAGTTTTAGTCCTAATTCGGTGACGATTGGATGGCTGTCAAAATTTTCTATTGTCACCTCGAATTTCTGTCTGAGGTAAGGAAAGCCCTGATGTAATTTCTCTAGCGTAGCAGTAGCTTCTACGATTGCTTGATAGCAAGCTTTGTCGCCATCGCGAACATCTCTAAATTGTTTGAGAAATACCATCGGTACTTCCAAGTGAGTTGGACATTTTTTATCAAATTTTACTTCTTCAAACAAGCTTGAAATTTCTTCAAATACTTGTGAAAAGTCGGTCCAAAGCTTGATAGGAATATCACCCTTTTCTGCTTGAGTGTTTTCCACGTTGATTATTGTTCGCCAAGTAGTTTCTGATTGAGGACTGAACGGTTGCAAAACAAGGGTTTCTAAGCTAAATTTTTGAGGATGGCGATTATCTGGTGGGATTTGAAATTTTGCCAATTCTTTAGGAAAACCATAAACTTCCCGCCCCAATACCATTGCTGGTGTAGAATCAACAAAAATATACGGAATAAACCAAGCGTGGTGATCGACGACAAATTTTGAGCCTTCTTGCTTTCCGGCCTCAGTCAATACCCAAAACATGACCTCCCCTGCTTCAGAGAAAAAACCTTTATCGCTGCCGGGAGGTTGTGTAGAATTAATGTGCGCTATTGTATCGAATACCATCAGCACACGGTTAGCAGCAGGACGGTATTGGAATTGATCTTGACCAGGTATATTGAGATATTTATCGCAGAGAGTTTGTAAATTTTCCAAGGTTCCTTCTAAGAAAAATCCATAGAGTTTTGTCTGATTAAGAATGTAAGGAGGTTCAAACGCCGTATCGCCTCCTCTTGAGATGTATTGAGGATAGTTGGAAGAGGTAGAATGAGTATTTGTCATATTCGTTTAGTTGCTCGCCTGTTGTAGAAGGCTGTGGGCTTGGCGATTTTTTGCACCCAGGCTGTGTGAATGGTAAATCCAAAATCCCGTGAGGGATGGCTCAATTTGCAAACAGATCCGATAGCTAAATTTTCACCATTAAAAAACCCGACTTCCTTGTTTTTTTCCCCCAAAGAACTACATACAATGTAAACTTTTGTCGAACTATCTTCAGCCACCTCGCACGCCACCAACTGAGGTGAGTTGATCGTTTACCCTTCGGGTACTTGATACCACTCGGCACTCGCGATCGCATCATCCGAGAGGTGGTTTGGGTTAATTCTACTGATTTAAATTAAACTTTTCAAGTTAATTATTGTAAAGTAGTATCTAATCAATGACAGAGCTTTTATATCAAGGCGCTCAATACTGCTTGGAGCGAAAAGTCGCCATTAATACTAATAGCAGGTAACTTTCATTACCTGCTATTTTACAACCAGAAAAACAAGAGTTTTCCGCTCTTTATTGCTGGAGTATTTTCACGGGAAAATTTATTTTGTAACTCCCATATTTTAAGTAGCAAATCTGTTCGTTCAACAATCATCTCTAACCCGCAGATGGTCTATCTAGGGTTGATTTGTCTCGGATTTGGTGCCGCAGTTCCGTAATTGACTCGACAGCCGATATTGAACAAACTCGAACTGCACTCAAGAGGGACAATCTGCTGATCGAGGAGGGCGCTGCAACTGACATACTCGTCATTATTAGTATCTCTTACCATACATTCGATCGGGTTAGCTCCCGATCGCGCCGACCAACTCTTCATACCTACGACTGCAATCATATGCTGCCAGTAGAAAGCAAATAGCAAAACTCCCAAAAGTACAGCAACGGCTAATCCTGCTTTCAACTTCCAACTATTTAGGATATTTCCCACACTATTTTTCACGTTTTCCACACCAGAAATTGAGCTTTCGGTAGTTATTTCTGGAGTTGTCAAGTTTGTTTGTGTTTGTTCTGCTGGAATTTCAGACATAATGTATCTCCTATGATTGCTGGGATTTGGCTAAGCTCGCAGTTGCCATCGCTATTGCAAACTTTATCAAATTTTAGCAAAACTAGCCTGTACCGACAACCGATTCGGGCAGCACCGCCGGGGCATTACTCACAAGTTAAGCTAAAAGCACTATTGTCAATGAGTAATTTTACTCATCTTTTACCTGTTGACCCAAT
>NZ_JAUBVF010000074.1:0-28450 GCF_036705685.1 Microcoleus sp. AT3-A2 | reverse complement strand
TTGAGAACCTCTCGCTGATTAACCATTTTTTCCACTCAGCTCAGGCTGAGTCAATTTGTGCTTAGTCTAAACTCCAGGTGTATTGGATGTTGATACAAAAGTTCCCACATCCATCACGGCTCATGCAGCAGGATACATCGATCGCGACTTAGAACAAATAGTAGGTTTGCAAACCGATCGACCTTTGAAACGCGCGATTATGCCCTTTGGCGGGATTCGCGTTGTCAAGGCAGGTTTAGAAGCTTACGGCTATCAACTCGATCGGCAAACAGAAGAAATATTTACGAAATATCGCAAAACTCACAACGATGGTGTATTCGATGTTTACACGCGCTCGATGCGTCTGGCGAGACGTTCTGGTATCATCACAGGTTTGCCAGATGCCTACGGACGCGGGCGCATCATCGGTGACTATCGGCGCGTTGCTTTGTACGGTGTCGATCGCCTAATTGATGATAAAAAAAACACAGCAAGAATCACTCGAACTAGACGCGATGGACGAGGCAACAATTCGTTTGCGCGAAGAGTTATCCGAGCAAATTCGGGCCTAGTTTGAGTTAAAAGAAATGGCTGCTAGCTACGGCTTTGATATTAGCCGTCCGGCGGCAAACGCACGAGAAGCTGTCCAGTGGGTGTATTTTGGCTACTTGGGAGCAGTGAAAGAACAAAACGGGGCAGCGATGTCTCTCGGGCGCGTATCGACGTTTTTAGACATTTATTTCGAGCGCGATTTGCAAGGTGGCGCGAGTTCCGAACAGGAATTGCAAGAACTGATCGACCATTTTGTAATGAAACTCCGCATGGTGCGGTTTTTGCGAACTCCCGACTATAACGCTCTGTTTTCAGGCGATCCAACTTGGGTAACAGAGGCGATCGGCGGTATCAGCGATGACGGTAGAACATTGGTAACTCGTAACAGTTTCCGATTCTTACACACCCTGTCAAACCTCGGTACTGCACCCGAACCAAATCTCACCGTATTGTGGTCGGAAAACTTGCCGGAAAACTTCAAACAATTCTGTGCGAAGGTATCCAGCGACACGAGTTCGATTCAGTACGAAAACGACGACTTGATGCGTCCTCAATACGGCGATGATTACGCGATCGCCTGTTGTGTCTCCGCGATGCGAATTGGCAAGAAAATGCAGTTTTTCGGCGCGCGAGTTAACTTAGCTAAGACTTTGCTCTATGCGATTAACGGTGGTAAAGATGAGAAGTCCGGTGACCAAATCGCGCCGCAGTTCCCACCGATTACTACCGAATATCTCGATTATGACGAGGTAAAAGCGCGGTTCCACGACATGATGGCGTGGTTGGCAAAAACGTATATCAATACGTTGAATGTCATTCACTATATGCACGACAAATACTGCTACGAACGCCTGGAAATGGCATTGCACGATCGCGATGTTTACCGGACAATGGCCTGCGGAATTGCCGGATTGTCCGTGGTGGCGGACTCGCTATCGGCGATTAAACACGCGAAAGTTAAGGTGATTCGCAACGAGCAAGGTTTGGCAGTAGATTACTCGATCGAAGGAGAATATCCCAAATACGGCAATAATGACGATCGCGTAGACAGTCTAGCCATCGAACTTGTGCAAAGCTTCATGAACGAAATTCGTCAGCACAAAACCTACCGCGGCGCTGTAGCAACTCAATCGGTACTCACGATTACTTCTAACGTAGTTTACGGCAAAAAAACTGGTAGCACTCCCGACGGACGTAAAGCAGGCGAACCCTTTGCTCCCGGTGCTAACCCGATGCACGGCCGAGATTCCTGTGGGGCGATCGCATCCTTATCTTCTGTAGCAAAACTGCCTTACAGTGATTGTCAAGATGGCATATCGAATACTTTTTCGATTGTACCGCAGGCCTTGGGCAGAATGGAGAGCGATCGGACTAATAACCTAGTTAGTCTTATAGACGGTTACTTCCACGATGGCGGCCATCACATCAATGTTAACGCGCTCGATCGGCAAACATTACTAGATGCGATGGAACATCCAGAAAACTATCCCCAGCTAACAATTCGCGTCTCCGGTTATGCGGTTAATTTCATCAAACTTACCCGCGAACAACAATTAGATGTGATTAAACGGACTTTCCACGAACGCGTCTAAATCCCAGCAGAAAAAACTCGGCGGTTGAAACCGCTCAAGAGTCAAACTTTCATCCGAATAGAGGGGGACTGAAAAAGCTGTTAAATGATTAACCTCAATCCCCCCTAGCCTTAACAAAGGGAGAACCGGAAACTCGGAAAATCCCCCTTATTAAGGGAGATGCCAGGGGGAGCGAGCCGAGGCTATAAACAAGAGTTCAGAAACTTTTCCGGCTATTGTTAACCCCGCCCTCCCGCTCATCCCTACTCTCAAAATCCCCACAAACAGCAAATTAAATGTCTGGAATTGGTCGCATTCACTCAATCGAAACTTTTGGTACAGTAGACGGCCCCGGAATCCGGTTTATCGTCTTCACCCAAGGCTGTCCCTTACGCTGTCTTTACTGTCACAATCCCGACTGTCGCAGTTCCCACGATGGTAAAGAAGTAACCGTCGATTATTTAATCGAGCAAATTACCAAATGTAAATCCTACCTGCGGAAAGGAGGCGTTACCGTCAGCGGTGGCGAACCGTTGATGCAGCCGGATTTTGTCAGAGAAATCTTTACCCGCTGTCATCAAATAGGCTTGCATACAGCTTTAGACACATCAGGATTCTGTCTTTTAGAAGTTGCTAAACCGGTTCTGGAAATGACCGATCTGGTTTTATTGGACATCAAATCCTACATTCCCGAACTCTATTACAAAGTCACCAATGTGTCGATTGAGCCTACTTTAGCAATGGCGAAATATCTCAGCGAAATTGGCAAACCGACGTGGATTCGCTTCGTTCTAGTTCCTCACCTCACAGATGACATCCAAAACGTAGAAAAACTAGCGGAGTTTATTGCCAATCTGAACAATGTGGAAAAAGTCGAAGTATTACCATTTCATAAAATGGGAGAATACAAATGGGAACAATTAAAATTTGATTACGAACTCAGGGATACACCTCCAGCTTCACCGGAACTCGTGCAACAAACTGTTGATATTTTTCGCAGTCGCGGGCTAAATGCAATCGGAGCTAGCGGTATATAATAATTAAAAGACCTCGAGCAAAAATCCCAAACAATCTTGAAATTATCTGCGTCTATCTGCGTTAATCTGCGGTCAATCTGCGGTTCCCCTACCCCTCAAAAACTTAGGCAATAAATCTCGAAAAATACCTGAAGAAAAAAAACATGAAAGTTACCAATGTAGAAGAATTAGAAGTGCTCATTCAAAAAGTGAAAGCAGCCCAAGCTGAATTTGCCACCTACACTCAAGAACAAGTCGATCGCATATTCAAGCAAGCAGCTTTAGCCGCTAATGCCGCCCGCATTCCCTTAGCCAAGGCAGCAGTCAAAGAATCGGGAATGGGAGTCATCGAAGATAAGGCAATCAAAAATCATTTTGCCTCGGAAATGATTTACAACAAATACAAAAACGACAAGACTTGCGGTATCATCGAGTCCGATCGGCATTTTGGTTACGAACGCATTGCCGAACCCGTGGGAGTGCTGGCGGGAATCGTTCCTGTAACTAACCCGACTTCCACCACCATCTTTAAATCTTTAATCGTGCTCAAGACGAGAAATGGCATTATATTTTCTCCCCATCCCCGCGCCAAATCCTGCACGGCTGCGGCGGCAAAAATCATCCTCGATGCTGCTGTAGCGGCAGGAGCACCACCGGATATTATTGGGTGGATTGATGAGCCAACTGTGCCGCTTTCCCAAGCTTTGATGCAGCACCCCGATATCAAACTAATTTTGGCAACTGGCGGGCCGGGAATGGTAAAAGCTGCCTACTCTTCAGGGCACCCGTCCCTCGGTGTCGGCGCGGGAAATACTCCCGCCATCATCGATGAAACCGCCCACATCCAAATGGCTGTCAGCTCAATTTTGCTGAGCAAAACTTTCGACAACGGCACGATTTGTGCTTCGGAACAATCGGTGGTTGTTGTGGATGAGGTGTACGATGCAGTGCAACTGGAATTTATCAAACGCGGTGCTTATTTCCTGAATGCTGAAGAACGGGAAAAAGTGCGGCAGGTAATCTTAATTGATGGTCGATTGAATGCCGAAATAGTCGGACAATCTGTGCAAAAAGTGGCGCAAATTGCGGGTTTTGTAGTGCCGTCAAACATCAGGGTTTTGATTGGAGAAGTGGATGCGATAGGTAAAGAAGAACCCTTTGCTTGTGAAAAACTTTCGCCGATTCTCGCCATGTACCGCGCCAAGGACTTTACTGAAGCAGTAGACAAAGCCGAAGCGCTGATAATTTTTGGCGGGCACGGACATACTTCTGTACTCTACACCGCTCCGCATAATCAGAAGCACATTCGTTATTTTGAAAGCAAACTAGAGACTTCGCGGGTGCTGATTAATACGCCTTCTTCTCAAGGTGCGATCGGCGATTTGTACAATTTCCGCCTCGATCCCTCCCTTACCCTCGGTTGCGGTAGCTGGGGCGATAATTCCATTTCTGTCAACGTGACACCCCATCACCTGCTGAATATCAAAACCGTAGCAGAAAGGCGCGAGAATATGCTGTGGTTCCGCATTCCTCCCAAGATTTATTTTAAGTCGGGTTGTCTTCCTGTTGCTTTGAGGGATCTTGCAGGTAAGAAACGTGCTTTGATTGTGACGGATAAACCATTGTTTGAATTGGGATTGATTAAGGAAGTCACAGATAGTTTGGAAGAAATCGGCCTCGATCACTACACATTTTACGATGTGGAACCCGATCCTTCGCTGGCTACTGTTCGCAAAGGTTTAGAAATCTGCAATAGTTTCCATCCAGATGTGATTATTGCTTTTGGTGGTGGCTCGCCGATGGATGCTGCTAAAGTAATGTGGCTGATGTATGAGCATCCAGAAATTGAGTTTGAAGGATTGGCGATGCGGTTTATGGATATTCGCAAGCGGGTATACGAACTGCCGCCTTTGGGCTCAAAGGCAATTATGGTGGCAATTCCAACTACTTCGGGAACGGGTTCGGAAGTCACGCCTTTTGCGGTTGTTACGGATGAACGATCGGGGATTAAGTATCCGCTTGCAGATTATGCTCTGACTCCGAGTATGGCGATCGTCGATCCAGAACTTACGCTGAATATGCCTCGAAAACTGACTGCTTACGGCGGCATTGATGCGCTAACCCACGCTTTAGAAGCTTATGTTTCTGTGTTGGCTTCTGAGTATACAAATGGTTTGGCTTTAGAAGCGATTCGTTTGCTGTTTAAATACCTGCCCAGCGCTTACAAAAATGGTGCTAACGATCCGAAAGCGCGGGAGAAAGTACATTATGCTGCTACGATCGCCGGGATGGCATTTGCCAACTCTTTTCTGGGGGTTTGTCACTCAATGGCTCACCAATTAGGTGCAACTTGCCACGTCCCTCACGGTTTAGCTAATGCGCTGATGATTTCCCACGTAATTCGCTACAATGCAACGGATGTTCCGTTCAAACAAGCGATTTTTTCTCAAAACAAGTATCCTAACAGCAAGTGGCGTTATGCTCGAATTGCGGACTATCTGAATTTGGGCGGCGATACTGAAGATGAAAAAGTTGAGAAGTTGATCGCAGCGGTGGAAGATCTCAAGCGTGAGGTAGATATTCCTAGCACGATTCAGGAGGCGATCGCCAGTCAGGGAATGAGCGATGATTTCTTTTTTGCTCGCGTTGAGGAAATGGCCGATCGAGCTTTTGACGATCAGTGTACCGGAGCGAACCCCCGCTATCCGCTGATTGAAGATTTAAAGCAACTTCTGGTGCAAGCGTACTCTCACGGCGACACTTCTGAGGTCGATCGAGTGTTAACTGTAGTTTAATCGGCGCGGTGCAAGAGATTTCTCCTCAAAAGCCTGTCAATGGGGGGCAGGATGCCTAACCCCTACTCCCCACAAGACTTTCTGGAGAAATCTAACGCAGGGCCCGGTGGTGAAAATAAACCCCGAAGCAGATCAAAATATCAAGTAGGGGTTAAAAAAATCTGAAATTGTGTTATGATGTTAGAGGTAACTATTTTACGAATTCTGTAGTTTCAGTGGCTGTTCGCGCGATGACCTCTTCACCAACCATAGCACCCGTTCGATCGAGTCAAGTTACCCGCAAACCTTATCCCAACTATCGGGTAATAGTCCTCAACGACGATTTCAACACCTTTCAGCACGTTGTGGAATGTTTGACTAAATACATTCCAGGGATGACGAGCGATCAAGCTTGGAAACTCGCCAACCAAATCCACCACGAAGGCCAGGCCACCGTCTGGGTTGGCCCGCAAGAGCAAGCAGAACTTTATCATATGCAATTGAGCCGTGCAGGACTGACAATGGCTCCGCTAGAGTCTACTTAAAAAGTGCCTAGAGGGCCGAAAGTTCGATCGATTTTCGGTAATTCATCTGAAATTGAACGGAAATTGGGATTTAAGAGGCGATCGTAATTTTGCCAATCATCCCCGCTTCCGTATGTCCGGCTACCGTACAGCGCAGGTTGTAGGTTCCCGATTTCATCGGCACAAACACCCATTCTGCCATAGCGCCCGGTTTAAGTTCCAATTCGTGAATGGCTCCTTTAATTTCCACTTTCCCAGCTTCAACTTTTTGAGTCCAACTCGCATCAGCAAAGTTTTTAGCAGTAAAATAATGTTTCTGCGAACTGGGATTTTTCAGCACTAATTTATAGCGTTTTCCCGATTCAAATTCTAGCAGATTGGGAAAAAACTTAAGTTCCCCAGCTTCGTTACCTAAACTAACAGTAATTTCGGTGACTGGTTGGCGAGACAAATCACCGGCAGCACTAACAATTGCCGCCGGCATTAAGATTGTACTCAAACATAAAATTAGTCCCAAAATAACCTTGAGAGCTTGTTGTAACCGCTGGCTGCAGTAGAACTTGCCTAATTGCCAACCGAGTAAATTGATCATGGCTGTTCTGACTACTGTTAACTGACTGCTGATAAATGGCTAATGACTTAATTCGATCGCCAAACTTCATCCCAAGGCCCGCCCCCAACTTCCAAACCCGATAAAGAACTGTGAGCCTCTAAGATAATTCTAGTACGCTGCTTGCCATTTTTTTCCACATTTCCCCCCAACAACTCTCGCAGTTGCAATCGCAATTCGCCGTGCGTCGTATCCCGGCAGCAAAAAGCCAGACCTTTTTCTGTAGGAGCTCGCAGATCAGTACCAGGACTGTTTGTAGTGCCAATTAACTCAATTTCAAACTGACTGTTTCTCGCCTGCATTTTCCAGCTTCCCCAAGGTTCAATCGTCCAACTAACTTGCGAATTCCAAGGCACAAATTCGTAAAATTTGCCTCGGTAATGCAGACAAATCATTGCTACAGATTCCATCCACCACAGCACGCCCCGCTTGCCGCCGCCAGCAGTTAAAGCTAAATCGCTTTCGCCTTGAAAACAATTGCAATTAACCCAAAACCACTTTTGCGGAAAAGCACCACCCCAGTTTTTTTCGCTGTAAGCGGGAGCATCTTTAAATTCGTAGCGTTGGTCATTCCAATCGATCCAGCCCGTGGCTAAACCGTGAGCCATTAAAATTTGCCATCCCGGTTCAAATATCGGTAGAAAAGATACCATTCCCGCCGTAGATCTCTGGATTTCCTCAGAGTTTCCCCAGCCATAAATAGGTTGAATTTCGTACTGCCAAAAACAGCGACTGCCGCTTCCCGGATCGTGCAGATAACCTTGATTCCAAGTAGCAGTAGCTTGATAGCCTTCTTCGACGCGGCTGTCGAATACTTGCGGCTCTAAATATTGGGGTTTAATTTGTAAATCTGTTTTACCCCAATGTCCGAAAGCCAAGCTTTCTCGGTGCGCCCAAAACTTATTTACATCGGGCAAGGTGCGACACAAATAGCTATCTTTCGGGCCGAGAATTTGAGCTGCACCGCCACTGTAAGGTTGACCGCCTCTGGGGTCTTCGATGGAATACATGAATGCAAAGGATTGTCCATGAATCGGTAATGTTATTCGGTAGTACCAGCCTTCAAAAAAGCGGCGGGAACTGCCGTCCCAGTGGTAGCCACTGTGGGGAGTTTCAATAGTTTTGAGTTTTGAGAGTGAATTTGACATAAAATTACCAATAGCATGACAGGGAATTGACGGATAACTGTTTCTTCCTTCTTCCTTCTTCCTTGTTCCTTCTTCCTTTATTTATGTCTTTAGCACTTTGGCGATCGCCCTTAGCTCGCGCGCTCCACCGCAACCGCAGTCTTGCTTTTGCCCGCTACTTGCAACTAGCAACTGTTCGCGCTACCGGGCGTCCGGCCAACCGCACTGTGGTTTTTCGAGGCTTTTTAGCAGATACTAATCAGTTGAAATTTATTACAGATATTCGCAGCCAAAAGGCAGAGGAAATTAATCTCTATCCTTGGGGGGAAATTTGCTGGTATTTCCCCAAAACTCGCGAACAATTTCGGATTGCTGGAAAGCTAGTTTTGGTAGGGGCAGATTATCCAGAGGCCCAGTTGTGTTCATCGCGGTGCACAACTTGGCAGGAGCTTTCTGAAGCGGCTAGATCACAGTTTGCTTGGCCTCATCCGGGGGATGACAAAGCCGAGGCTAGTGCTTTTGATTCTGCTTCCCCAGATGGGATCGAGCCACTGCCTAATTTTTCCTTGCTGTTGTTGGAACCGGAAACGGTGGACTTCTTGGAGTTGCGGGGGGAACCGCAGAACCGATCGCTTTATCGGCGCGACGATGAGGGAAATTGGTCTGTGCGATCGGTTAATCCTTGAAGTCAGTTGACTGTTGACTGTTGACTGTTGACTGTTGTCAGTAGGAAAGTATTAAGTTGAAAAATTCCCAATGAAAAACTCAACACTCAAAACTATTTTTAGATGCCGCTGCCGTCGAAAAATTCTTGAATTGCTTTATCTTTTAACTTGCAGCTAGGGGTTGTAACTAGCTGTGTTTTTTCGGCTAAAGCTACATTGCTGGCTTGGTTTAAAGCTTCTGATACTGAGTGGAAATTGTGGGAATTGGGAACAGAAGTTAAGGAGACAGATTCTTGAGGAAGCAAACTTTTTACTTGCTGTTCGAGGGATTCGATACGATCGAGCAAAGAGCGAATTACCGCAGCTTCCGAATCCGGCAAACTGCCGTGTTCTAGGGGATTGACGCGCACTCCGGATCTATAGACGATGCGGCCGGGAATCCCTACCACTGTACAGTCAGATGGTACATCGCGGAGCACGACGGAACCGGCGCCGATGCGGACGTTGTTGCCAATTTGCAGATTGCCGAGTACCTTGGCGCCGGCACCTACAACTACGTTTTCGCCGACGGTAGGGTGACGCTTGCCGCTTTGTTTGCCAGTACCGCCAAGGGTGACACCTTGATAAATTAGGGCAAAATCGCCGATAATCGCTGTTTCGCCGATCACAACCCCCATACCGTGGTCGATGAATACGCTTTTGCCGATGGTTGCCCCTGGGTGGATTTCTATTCCGGTCAAAAAGCGAGCAATGTGGGAAATCAAGCGGGGGATGAAGGGAAGTCCCAACACATAAAGCCAGTGTGCGAGGCGGTGCAGCACTAGGGCCTGAAGACCGGGGTAGCAAAACAAAACTTCCAGCCAGTTGCGAGCGGCAGGGTCGCGATCGAAAATTATACTGAAGTCAGCTCTAAGAGTCTTTAGCACTTTCGGAGTTACCTATTTTGGTTAAACACGCCACTTTCGATTTTACATTTTACTGGATGGGGGAAGTGAGCGGTCGATCGGGAGATTGGGGGATATTACGGAAGGGAACCGTGGGAGAGTGCGAGATGGGGGAGAATTTGATTATTTTATTTTCTCCATCCAACAACGCCGCTGTTTTCTATTCCTGTACTGAGATTGTATAGTTAGACTTGACTCCGGGTTCGACAGTACCTACCCAAATCCTGTAAGAGCCTGCTTGCCAGTCTGAATCAAGTATGGCAGCATCTTTATTCTGACCTATATCGTCTCCGCAGAGCACCGCATTACCGGGGCCTTGTACGAGTAAGGTCGTGTCCTTTCCTTCGCTGTTGACTTGGAGTGTGAGTTTTGAAAAGTTTTGTTGCAAGACTATGATGTGGTCGGGAGTTGGGGTGGCAAAACCCAAACATTTGTTTTTGTGGCGATCGGCGTTGGCTATGACAGATAGAGAGTACGATCCGCCTGTGGAACCTCTCAAAACTGCTGTTGGGGCTGCAAAACCTCGCGATAAAGTTAAAGTGCCGAAATTGGCTGTTTCTGCTAAAACTGGTAGGGCGGCGATCGCGGCGATCGCAGCCAAGAGCGCACCGTTTTTGAAATTGGCTCGCTGATTAAACAACATGGCAATACTCCTCGGTCACAACTTAAAACCACAACTCAGAATTTACCTATCGCAGCCCCTAGAATCCAAACTGTGGAGGAAGAATAATTTTTTTTAAATTAGTTCAAAACCTCCTGGCTTCTCTTTCTTATGTCTATCAGGACAATCCCTGTACGATCGCGCTCGCTTGTGCCACTCGGATTTCTGCCACAGGCGATCGACTTATATCCGAAATTGTACGGTGTCAAGATGATAAATTTGATACTCCTAGTCTTGCTGTTGGCGCTCGGTTCCCTATTGACACAGACCTTGGTATTGTTACCTATAGGCCTATCCGGCTGGCTCCATCTCCCTAATTGGCTGAGCCTGACCGTGATTTTTCTGGCTATTTCTTGGTGCTTGGGGGATTAGTCAGCAGTCATGAGTTATTAGTGATTAGTCAAAAGTTAATGATCAATTATTCCACTTCCCCCAAGAGTCAAGGCCCGATTGTCCCCGGTTTGATGATGTATACTTCACAATTGAGAATTCAAGAATCTAAAATCTAGGATTTGACATCTACCTATAGAATGATGCAACGACAAGTTTATTCGATCTCAGCATTTCACTCTCCTGACAAAAGCCTGGCGGAAACTCCTAAGAGACAGGAGCGTCCGATACACCGGGCGATCGTGTTAATGCTGGTGGCAACAGGTTTGCTAGGCCTGCACGCTAGTCGGCTGGTGGAATTGCAACTGATACAAGGGAAGCAAAACCGGGAACGAGCCGAAAATAATCGCGTTCGCCTAGTGCCGATGCCGGCGAATCGTGGACACATTGTCGATCGCAAAGGCAACTTACTAGCGGCAAACAATTTAGCTCGATCAGTATATTTGTGGCCGAAAGAACAAACGCCGGAAGAGTGGAAAGTGACAGCAGAAAAGTTGAGTCCGCTGGTTAAGATTCCGGCAAAAGAAATTTTAAAAAAATTAAAAGAGGTAGATCCTCAATCCTACAGACCGGTGCGGCTCAAGCAAGCAATGCCGCCAGAGGTGTTTGTGCCACTAGCAGAAGAGGTGGGACAAATGCGGGGAGTGGAAGTGCGGCCAGAAGCGAACCGCTACTATCCCGAAGGCAGTTTGGCGGCTCACGTTATCGGATATATTGGCGAAGCTACCGCAGCAGACTTGGAAGATCATCCCGAATATCCGATGGGGATGATTGTCGGTCAAATGGGCATAGAAGCGAGCTCTAACAAGAAGATTGCCGGAGTTTGGGGCGATCGGCTGATCGAGGTAAATGCCCAAAATCAAGAATTGCGACTGATGGGAGAGACACCGCCCAAACCCGGTGAGGCGGTGCAGCTAACCATAGACTTAGAAATGCAAAAAGCAGCCGAAAAAGCCTTGGGACACCGCCGGGGAGCCGTAGTGGCGGTGGATGTCAAAACCGGGGCGGTATTAGTTATGGCCAGCCACCCGACTTTTGACCCCAATCTGTTTACGCGAAAAATCACTAAGGATGAGTGGGAAACTCTTCAAGATCCGGAAAATCCTTTTTTGAATCGGGCAATGCAAGGCTATCCCCCCGGTAGCACTTTTAAAATTGTGACTTCCGTCGCGGGCCTGGAGTCGGGCAAATTTTCGCCGGACTCAATTCTCGGTACTTCGTCTTACATTACTGTGGGGGGAATTGATTTTAACGAACACAGCGGCGGTTACGGCGACATCGGCTTTCGGGAGGCTTTGGCTTTCAGCAGCAATACGTTTTTTTATCAAGTGGGGATTAGTACCGGGCCGGAGCAAATTTCTAAGTGGGGACACCGCTTGGGAATTGGCAAGGATACGGATTTGAATCTTTTGGGGCTAGGTGGCGGAGCTCACGGTCAAATCCCGACGCCGGAGGAGAAGGAGAAAATTTATAAAGAACCTTGGTATGCGGGTGATACGGTAACGATGTCGATCGGGCAGGGGTTGGTGTTGGTGACTCCTTTGGAGGCGGCGGTGATGGTGAGTTCGATCGCTAACGGCGGCTATCGGGTCAAGCCCCATCTTTTGACTTCTATGACCGGCACAGCGGAGACTAAACGGGTACATACGGGGATGAAACCTTCAACAATTCAGGTGGTTAAGGAAGGACTGATCGCGGTGGTTGCCGAGGGTACGGGACAGGGATTGAATGACGGTACGATTCCACTGACGGCTGGCAAAACAGGGACTTCGGAGGTCATCGGACAGGAGGATCACTCTTTGTATGTCGCCTTCGGGCCCGCTGACAAGCCGGAAATTGCGATCGCCGTAGTTGTGGAAAATGGCGGTTATGGTTCTGTTGCCGCTGCCCCGATCGCCAAAGAGGTATTTCAAGCTTATTTTGGGCAACCGAAAAAGGTGAAGCAGCCAGTAGTTATTAGTCCTTAGTTATTGGGAATGGGGCATTGGGAATGGGGCATTGGGAATTGGGCATAGTTTCTTGCTTCTTCCTTCTTCCTTCTTCCTTCCTTCTTCCTGACATCCGTTACATCCGTTACAGAATCCGTTGCCGAACTTCCTTCTGACTAATTCAGCCGCATAAATATAGTAGCTTTGCGAATTCCTGTTATTTCTCCCGTACTGGTGACAGTGAGCGATCGCAAGTGATCGAACAATGGTCTTGCCGAAAGTTCAATTAACCTCAACAGCGGGATTTGTTTTTCCCAAATTGGCCTGCTGGAGGGCCAGTCTAAATAAAAATAGCCGTCGTTAGATGGCGGTAGCGGTTCAATGCTGGTTTGAAAATCTTGATTGGCAACTAAAGAGCCTGTTTTTGCTGCTTCTAGTGCTGCGTCCATTGCTTCTACTGAAGTGGTGAAAATTTCGTATTTGCCGACGCTGGCTCGGACTCCTTTTGCCTCGGTTTCGATCGCACTTTTTCTATTATTTTCTTTTCCATAATTTGGGTTTGTTGTCAACTGCGTCCAAGCGGTAATTTTCTGATTTCTGAGAGTGAAGCTGCCGATGCTGTATTCTTTGCTGCGGGCAATTTCATCTAGTTTGTCGATCGCCTTTTGCGAATCAGCAGATTTTTCGGTGGCAAAAATCCAGTCCGCACTGTTTGACGAATTCGGAAGCACTGCTAAAGCGTATTCTCCTTGTACCCAATCAAATATATCCTTCGGCAGGTTGACGCCCCAAACTTGCTGAATATCTGCCAGGGTGCGATCGACTAAATTTGAGACTTCAGCGTTAGTGGAAACCGCAGATGACAAATCAGCCCAAAAATTCCTTAAATCGGTGCTGGCGACCGCGAAAGGACTGGCTGAGGGAATGTATTGCAAGGCTTGCACTGGTTCGGAGAGTGTTGGAGAAGCTGTGTTTTCTCGCGATGTCACTAAAGCAGTTTGAGCCAGCAATCCCCGTCGGTTGACTCCGACAGCAACTGCGAGGGAATTAAGAGAAACTTCGGGATTTTGCTCAGTTGCTGATTGCGGTAGATTGACAAATGCTAAAGCGATTCTGCCTTGAGTTAGCTGCTGCAAAGCTTTTTGATATTCCGGGGTGTTGTTGAGATTTAGGTTTGCTGATTCAACGTTATTAATTGCATCTCGAATCACAATCGGGCTATTGGCAAACAAAACAAAACTTTGGTTATTCCCAGAATTTAAATTACCGCCGATGGCTGCTGTTGCGAAGCTAGCTGGCAACTTTGATTTCGGCAGATTAAACGGGTTAAAAGGTGAACTCGAAGCCGATTTTTTCTTGGTTATTTGTGCTTCTTTATAATTAATTTTTACGCCTTTATATAGTTCCGAATGAACTGTTTTATCCGCACGAGATTGTGTGCGCCAGTAGGAGTCTAGAAATTTTTGGCTGCGATCGACTTTTTGGGAGGAAACCGCCAGCAAAAACCCCGTTTGTTTGCCGTTGCTGCTGTCGCCATCGAAATCTGGCGTTGTCACGGCGAGGGTAATTTCGTCACCTATCCAAGGTTGGATATCTCTACTGTAATCGAGGCCTGTACTGGCGAGGAAACTTTTTTTGATTTGCTCAAATTCTACGTGCGATCGACTTCTTTCTTCGGGAGTGGCAAAAACTTGTCGCAATGCTTCGAGGCGATCAGGATTTACCAGCATTGAAGCTAACAAAGGTGCTTGTTTCGAGACAAACACAGCCGCAGCCGGAGTAGTTGTCGGCCCGCCAGCGAGCAAATTCAGAGGAGTTTGAGTTGTCAGCCAGTAAAAACCACCGGCACTCAAGGCTAAGAGTGCCAAGACGCCAGCAATGAGGAAAGAAAAGAACGATCGCAACTTCATCGGCAAATGACAAATTACCACAGTCTCTGATTATACACCCAGAACCCCGACTTGTTTCAAAAGCAGAGGTGATCGCCACATTGTTAGTTTTTAAGTCGATCGATCTGGCAATCTAGCTATCAGATTTTCTAGGGATAATTGAGGCAATTCTGACAACAGTAATGATAAGTTTTCTGGGGATAAACCGAGCAAATCGGGGATAAGACTAATCGGGCGTTCTTCCAATTGTCCTGATTCGCTGAAGCGGTTTTTCAAAACACTTTCGGCTAGCAAATTTTGGACTTGTTGGCGATCTGTCTGGGCGATCGGCAGCATAGATAATTGGACTAACAACATAGTAAACTCGGCAGTAGGTAGAGCTGATACCGGGCGCAAAAAGGTGACAGTTAGCGGGTCTAACTCCCCAAATCTGACCTGCAAGAAACTCTCTAAAATTAACCGCTGTCCTTGTTCTCTTCCTTGCTCAAGACCTTGTTCTCTTCCTTGCTCAAGACCTTTTACAATACCTTGTACAAGACCTTGTTCTCGTGCTTCTTGTAACTTTTGTTGAAAAAGGGGTACGATCGCCATAACTAACTCCTGATCTTCATCATCCATTGTGGGATTAGTTGGTGTATTCGCTTGCAAATTTTCCTGCAAGATGTAAAGTAATTGTAGCGCATTAGCTCGAATTGAAGCATCAATGGGAAATGCAGTTAATTCTGCGATCGCCCCTTGCTGCACCCGGCCCCTACCCAACATCCGCAACCACATAGTCTCTGGAGTCCTCGCTAGCTGGTGAATAGCGATTAAGCCAACTCTCCAAACCTCCGATAAAAAATAAACTCCTCTCCCCCAGCCCTCCGACTCTTCAGGAGTCCGAAAACCAAAACTGCTTAATAAAGTCTCCGAAGCAGTAGGAGTGAGAATCCACAACATCGGTAATTGTCTTTCCTCAAAACGTTGATCTTGTCGATTAGCGCGCCGCCCCAGTTCTGCCCTACTATTTAATAACTTAACGACACAGCTAAAAATTCCCTCAGCAGTCAGAGGATTGCGAAACGGTTCAATTATCGCCGCAGTTGCAGCCATTTTACCTAACAAACCCAAACTTTGGACATATTCGCCATCAAAAGAATTTGGTTGAAACCACACATCAATTTCTCTAACTTCAGCAGTGACATTTTTGCTCGTTTCTACTTCTCCAAGAGGCGACAATAACTCTTGCAGGTATTCTTTTGCAAACTGATCGTGGGGAAACTTAGTCATCCGATTTTAGATTTTAGATTGTAGATTTTAGAAGCAGGTTGTCTACCACCGCACTCCTCGCGCGTCGGAAAAATCGGCATCTAGAACCGCCCCCGGATCGAATACAGCATCAGTTAAATCAGCCTTTCTAAACGACGTTATCGATAATTTTTCTATTTGTTCAACAGCGATAAAAAAGCCGATCGCAGTTAACCCAAGAATTACCCCAGAAACCAAAAATAAGACAATTCCCCTGATAGTATCTCCGCCCAAAAATGTCACAATACCGCTAGCCCCGATCGCAGCAGCAGCCCCAGCCACAGCCCCCGCCACAATCCCAGCCTCGCACCGAGTCGCAGCAATCGCCGTCGCAGCGGTTCCAGCCACAGCCACAGCCCCCGCATCCGCCCCGGCTATCAGTCCAGTCAAAGCCCCAGCCGCCGTCACTGTCACCGCCGTTACCCCAGCCCTAGCAATCAAATTTCTCACCCGTCTGCGGCTTTGTCCGGTTCTGACACCCTGAAAATTTGCCCCTCTCAAAATCGCCCCGGTGAAATTGCAGCCTCGAATGTCGCAACCGCTGAAATTCGCCCCAGATAAGTCAAGCCCTTTAAAAGAACGGTTCCGCAAGTTTTGGTTAGCAAAATTGAGATTTTGAGGTTGAGTCATTCGATTTTAGATTTTAGATTTTAGATTTTAGATTAACCAACGCATTGCGCCTGGGATTATAGATTTTAGATTATAGATTTTAGATTAAGCAACCACAGGGCATTTAGAATAAAGCCTGTGGTTTATAACGAGTTTCCATGTCTCCCATCTCCGAAGCCCCATTTTCCCCCGAACAAATTGCCGCTGAAAGACTCAAACCAGAAGAATATGAAGAAATCGTTCAGCGTCTAGGTCGCCATCCTAATAAAGCTGAATTGGGAATGTTCGGCGTCATGTGGAGCGAACACTGCTGTTACAAAAATTCGCGACCACTATTAAAACAGTTTCCCACAGAGGGCGATCGAATTCTCGTCGGGCCCGGAGAAAATGCCGGCGTCGTAGACTTGGGAGACGGCTTGCAACTCGCCTTCAAAATTGAATCCCACAACCACCCCTCAGCAGTCGAACCTTTCCAAGGTGCAGCAACCGGTGTCGGCGGGATTCTCCGCGATATCTTCACAATGGGTGCTCGCCCGATCGCACTTTTAAATTCCCTGCGTTTTGGCAACTTAGACGACGCTAAAACCCAAAGATTGTTCAAAGGCGTAGTATCGGGAATTTCCCATTACGGAAATTGCATCGGCGTGCCCACAGTAGGCGGCGAAGTTTACTTCGATCCTGCTTATTCCGGCAACCCATTAGTTAACGTCATGGCCTTGGGTTTAATGGAAACTCAAGAAATCGTCAAATCCGGCGCATCCGGCATCGGAAATCCTGTGCTTTATGTCGGTTCAACTACCGGGCGAGATGGCATGGGAGGAGCAAGTTTTGCCAGTGCCGAACTGACAGACAAATCAATGGACGATCGCCCCGCAGTCCAGGTAGGAGATCCATTTTTAGAAAAATCCTTAATTGAAGCTTGTTTAGAAGCATTCAAAACCGGTGCAGTCGTCGCCGCCCAAGATATGGGTGCGGCGGGAATCACCTGTTCCACATCAGAAATGGCAGCCAAAGGCGGCGTCGGCATTGAATTTGATTTAGACAAAGTTCCCGTTCGAGAAAGCGGCATGATTCCCTACGAATACCTGCTTTCGGAATCCCAAGAACGGATGTTGTTTGTTGCCCAAAAAGGACGGGAACAGGAATTAATTGATATTTTCCACCGCTGGGGATTGCACGCGGTAGTAGCGGGTACAGTGATTGAAGAGCCGATCGTCCGAATTCTATTTAAAGGCGAAATCGCCGCCGAAATTACCGCGACTGCTTTGGCAGATAACACCCCAATTTATCACCGAGAACTGTTGACAGAGCCGCCCGAATATGCTAAAAAAGCATGGGAATGGACGGCGGATTCGCTGCCACAATCCACAGTTAAAGGTATCGAAATTAACGGCAATTTCCAAACTTGGAATCAGATTTTGCTGACGCTTTTAGATACTCCCACCATCGCTTCTAAACGCTGGGTTTATCGCCAATACGACCATCAAGTGCAAAACAATACTGTTGTTTTACCCGGAGGCGCTGATGCTGCGGTTGTCAGATTGCGTCCGCTAGAACCCTGCCACTCTTCCCTTGCTAACGGGTTAGAAGTACACCCCCTTGCTAAGGGGGATCTACAGAGAGAAAATGCTGTTTCTCTAGCTTCCGAAAGCAAACAGGAAGAAGAGGTAATTCCTCTATTTACAAAGGCACAAGGTAGGGAAACTCCCAAACTTTCTCCCCCCCTTAGTAAGAAGGAAGCGCCGCAGGGGGCTATTCCTGGAGTTGCTGCAACGGTTGATTGCAATTCTCGTTATGTTTATCTCGATCCTTATGAAGGTGCAAAAGCAGTCGTAGCGGAAGCAGCGAGAAATTTAAGTTGTGTGGGTGCTGAACCTCTGGCAGTTACTGATAATTTGAATTTTGGCAGTCCCGAAAAGCCGATCGGATATTGGCAGTTAGCCTCAGCTTGTCGCGGAATTGCTGATGCTTGTCGGGAGTTGGGAACGCCTGTGACTGGCGGCAATGTTTCTCTTTACAATGAAACGGTTGATGCTGAGGGGAATCCTCAACCAATTTATCCGACTCCGGTAATCGGAATGGTGGGGTTAATTCCCGATTTGAAGAAGATTTCTGGCCAAGCTTGGCTAAAGAAAGGTGATTTAATTTATGTGCTGGGAATTGGTGAATCATCCCAAAACCCAGAACTTCCATCGGAAAGCTCAAAAATCGAAACTTCTCCTACTTTGGGAGGTTCGGAATATTTAGCGGCAATTCACGGGATTGTAGCTGGGAAACCGCCAAGGATTGATTTTGAGTTAGAAAGAAAAGTGCAATCGGTTTGTCGCGATGGAATTCGGCAAGGTTGGGTATGTTCTGCCCATGATTGTGCGGAAGGTGGAATTGCGATCGCCCTCGCGGAATCATGTATTTCTGCTAAAATGGGTGCGGAAATTCATCTCAGTTTCAATTCGGCAAATGTCAGCCGCTGGGATGAAATTTTGTTTGGTGAAATGGGCAACTGCATTGTAGTTTCAGTCGCACCGAAAAATCAAGAGATTTGGGAGGCTTACCTGCAAGAACATTTGACCAAAATGTGGCAGAAAATTGGTGTAGTTGGCTGTGCTGAATCACCTTTGCGGGTTGTGAGTGCTGACAATCAAGTGTTAATTGAGGTGGCGATGGGTGAGATGGGCGATCGGTTCTATAATGCGATCGAGCGTCGGATTGCATCTGTCTGACAACGTGAAGTTTCGATCCCCCTAAATCCCCCTTAAGAAGGGGGACTTTGAGTGTTCTTGTCCCCCCCTTCTTAAGGGGGGCTAGGGGGGATCTCCGGGTTTAAAAACACACCCAAGAACCCCGACTTCTTACAAAATTCACGATTTTGGCAAAAACTTATTACAGAAGTCGGGGTTCTTAGACACTATATAATATAAACAATATCATTCGTAAAATAAATGATTTGCTGTATCAATCCCAACTGCAAAAAGCCTGAAAACCCCGGCGGGCGTACACATTGCATCGATTGTCACCTTGAACTCGTCCCCATCCTGCGAAACCGTTACCGGATGATAGGATTCCTCGGTGCAGGCGGTTTCGGTAGAACCTATTTAGCTAAAGATATTGATAGACTAAATCAACGCTGTGTCGTTAAACAATTAGCGCCAAATGTCCAGGGAACTTGGGCGATTAACAAAGCTGTAGAATTATTTCAGCAAGAAGCCAGACAACTGCAGCAGCTAGGACAACATCCCCAAATCCCATCACTAGATGCCTATTTTGAAGACAACAAATATTTGTATCTCGTACAGCAGTTTGTCGATGGGGATAATTTGTTGACGCTTTTCCAAAATCAGGGAACTTTGCAAGAAAGCCAAGTTAAGCAACTATTACTCGAACTTCTACCTGTTCTCAAGTTTATTCACGAACAAAAAATTATTCACCGAGATATCAAGCCAGAGAATATTATGCGCCGTCGCAGCGACGGTTTGTTAGTCCTCATTGACTTCGGAGTTTCCAAACAGTTGTCGGGAACAGTGATGTCGAGACTGGGAACGAAAATTGGTTCGGATGGTTATGCACCCATTGAACAAATGAAAGGGGGTGAAGCTTATCCAGCCAGCGATTTGTTTAGCTTGGGGGCGACAGCTTTTCATCTACTGACAGGGCTATATCCTTTTGATTTGTGGGTGGATCAAGGTTATAGTTGGACAGCCAATTGGCAGCAACATTTGAAAAGCCCCATAGACAAGGGATTGGAAGTAATTTTATCTAAGTTGTTGGCAAAAGATATTCAGCAGCGCTATCAATCAGCAGAGGAAGTTTTAAGAGATTTTCAACGTCAGTCAACGCCAAATTTTATACATACTTTAAAAAGGTTTGACTTTGACAAGGTGACAGTTGATGTGCGGGGTAATATAACTAACCGCCAACAGCGTCAAGCACAATTTTTCAGGGAAAATTTAGGTAGCGGTGCAATCTTAGACATGGTAGCAATTCCTGGCGGCAGTTTCGTGATGGGTTCCCCCAAGACCGAAGCAGAACGAAGGGACAATGAAGGGCCGCAGCGTACTGTGAATATCTCTCCTTTTTTTATGGGTAAATATCCAGTCACTCAAGAACAATATCAAGCGGTGATGGGAAATAATCCTTCTATTTTCAAAGGTCCTTTACGAAGTAAAAAACTTCCTGTAGACAATGTTACCTGGGATAAAGCTGTGGAATTTTGCCACAAACTTTCTCAAAAAACAGGCAAGACTTATCGCTTACCTTCGGAAGCGGAATGGGAATATGCTTGTCGTGCCGGAACTACAACGCCTTTCTATTTTGGTGACACGATTACGCCGGATTTAGTTAATTATAATGGCAATTATTCCTATGGTTCTGCACCGAAGGGGCTTTATCGCAAACAAACAACGGATGTGGGGAGTTTTCCGCCGAATCCGTTTGGTTTGTACGATATGCACGGGAATGTTTGGGAATGGTGCAGCGATAAATGGCACGATAACTATAACGGCGCACCGACTGATGGAAGTTCTTGGGAAACTGGCACGGATAATAACCGAGTGCTGCGTGGTGGTTCCTGCTTTTTCCCTGCGGTCGATTGCCGCAGTGCCCTTCGCGTCTCGTACTCGGGGCTCTTCAGTCCGTGGCCCAGGGGTTTTCGCGTAGCGCTTGCGTCGGTGTCTTCCCCGTCCTAGTTTTCCCGGTGAGAATCTTCTTTTAAGACTCCGCAGTAGTAGTGGTAGGGTGCGTCGCATTGAACAATCTACAAATCAAATCGACAATCTCGCAGCGACACACCGCGAGAGTCAGTCAGGTGCGTCGCCATCTCAAACCTATAAATTCCATCGAATATCCCACAGATCCGCACCCTACAAAAACTGTTGACCTGCTATTATCAAGATAGACGCATCGTAGGAAAACAACCGATGACACTAACAGAATTACTCCCTACTATTAGAAAACTGTCTGCGATCGATAAACGAGAGTTAATCCGTATTCTCATGGCGGAAGAAGATATCAGTGAGGATATTTTTCCTTTGGAACCTTACAAGACTTACTACTTACCAACTCCCTACGATACTTTTGGCGCTGGTGCAGCTTTGATGCAGGCAATGAATCTGGCTAACAGCGACGAAAAGTGAGTAGTATGCGATTTCAATACTCTACCAATCACCCCTCTCAAGATGAGTTTGACAGCTTACCGCGCATTCCCTTGATTCTGCGCCACAATAACGAGAGAGTCGAAGTTGTTGGGTTAGTAGACAGCGGTGCAACAGTGAGTGTATTGCCTTACCAAATAGGAATTCAGCTTGGCTTAGTATGGGATGACAGCAAAGCCATTATTCGACTGGCCGGTAACGTGGGTAATCAACCAGCGATGCCAGTATTTTTCATGGCTGAAATAGGGGAGTTTGCTCCGGTAAGATTAGTATTTGCTTGGGCAAAAAGTGATAGTGTATCATTTATTCTGGGACAGACAAATTTTTTCTTAGAATTTGACGTTCACTTTTATCGTTCTCGGCTTGAGTTTGATATTGAGCTGAAGCGTTAATTTCCACCATAATTTATTGGCACGGTTCACTCCTGTGATACTTATCCTTCAATTCAGTCACAGCCAACTATAGCTACACAATGTGGCTAACGCAGAATTAAGACAATTGACAGAAGATAAAAGTCAAATTTTATCTACTTTTTCCTATCCTTTTCAAAATCAAGCAGGTTTGGTTGAGACAGGTTCTTCGTCCCTTTTCTACTTTCGACTGGAAGGGGATATTTGTATCGAAAGTCCTATACAATATAAACAATATCATTCCTAAAATAAATGATTTGCTGTATCAATCCCGACTGCCCCAATCCTCAAAATCCGGACGGACAAACATATTGCATTAGTTGCGGTATTCAACTCGTACCCATCCTGCGAAATCGTTTCCGCATGATCAAACTCCTCGGTCAAGGTGGCTTCGGCAGAACCTATTTAGCAGAAGATATTGATAGACTAAATCAACGCTGTGTCGTTAAACAATTAGCACCCGATGTCCAGGGAACTTGGGCGATTAACAAAGCGGTAGAATTATTTCAGCTAGAAGCTAGACAACTGCAACAGCTAGGACAACATCCCCAAATTCCCTCCCTTGATGCCTACTTTGAAGACAACAAATATTTGTATCTCGTACAACAGTTTGTTGATGGGGAGAATTTGTTGACGCTTTTCCAAAATCAGGGAATTTGGCAAGAAAGCCAAGTTAAGCAACTATTACTCGAACTTCTACCTGTTCTTAAATTTGTTCACGAACAAAAAATTGTTCACCGAGATATCAAGCCAGAGAATATTATGTGCCGTCGCAGCGACGGTGTGTTAGTGCTGATTGATTTCGGAGTTTCCAAACAGTTGTCGGGAACAGTGATATCGCGACAGGGAACGCAAATTGGTTCGCATGGTTATGCACCGCTTGAACAAATGCAAGGGGGTGAAGCTTATGCAGCCAGCGATTTGTTTAGCTTGGGGGCGACGGCTTTTCATCTACTGACGGGGGTACATCCTTATGGTTTGTGGACGGAACATGGTTATAGCTGGACTGGAAATTGGCAGCAACATTTGAAAACTCCTATAGACAAGGGATTGGAATTGATTTTATCTAAGTTGTTGGCAAAAGATATGCAGCAGCGCTATCAATCAGCCGAGGAAGTTTTAATAGATTTTCAAGGAGGTCAGTCAATACAATCTCCCGCACCGACACCAATTCCCACAATTCCTGTGATTCCACAGCACTCTTTGCCGTTACGAACTAACACAACCAGGCGAGGTTTCTTGCAATTAGCGGGTTTTGCTGGGGGAGGATTTGCATTAGCTGTGCTGGGTCAAAGTTTGTTGAACAACAAATCTTCTTCATCTTCACCAAATCTTCCACCTTCATCCAACAATGAACAGCCATCTCCTAAATCATCAGCTCAAAAATCATCTCCAAAAACTACAGCCAAAAGTTCATCGCCAAAACCATCTCCACAATCTGTAGCAGAAAGTCCATCGCCAAAACCATCGCCAAAACCATCTCCAAAACTCGCACCAGAAACTCCAAAACCTACGCCATCTTCCAATGCTTTAAAAAGCTTTACTTTTGAAACAGTGACAGTCAACTCAACGGGGCAAATAGCCAACCGCCGTCAAGGAAAAGCACAGGCTTTTATAGAAAATATGGGGAATGGTATTACTCTAGACATGGTAGCAATTCCTGGGGGCAGTTTCGTGATGGGTTCCCCCGATACTGAAGCAGGACGAAGTAGCTATGAAGGGCCGCAGCGTACAGTGAATATCCCTGCTTTTTTTATGGGTAAATATGAGATAACTCAAGAACAATACCAAGCGGTGATGGGAAATAACCCTTCTGAGTTCAAAGGTGCGAAACTTCCTGTCGAAAAAGTAAGCTGGAATGACGCTGTGGAATTCTGCAAGCGGCTTTCTAAAAAAACAGGCAAGACTTATCGCTTACCTTCAGAAGCGGAATGGGAATATGCTTGCCGCGCCGGAACTAAAACACCTTTCTATTTTGGTGAAACAATTACCCCGGATTTAGTTAATTATAATGGCAATAATCCCTACGGTGCTGCGCCGAAGGGACTTTACCGCAAACAAACAACTGATGTCGGGAATTTTTCACCCAATGCTTTTGGACTTTATGATATGCACGGAAATGTTTGGGAATGGTGCAGTCATCCCGACAACGATCGAAGCGATCGCCGGCTGCGGTGTGGCGGTTCCTGGAAGGACACTGCGGTGAATTGTCGCAGTGCGTATCGTCTTAGCAATTTGGCGGGCGATCGTTACTCAGACATCGGTTTTCGTGTGGCTTTGGTTTCCGCGTAGTTTCCGGTTTTCGCTTCTGTACAGTAAGTCTCCCGCGAGGCATCTTCTTTTAAGACTCGGCGGTTGAAAGAGACTGTTGGCGAATTTAAAAATGGTTGCACCCCTCACCCCTAAAAATGGTGGCTCTAGACTAAATATTTAATTAACCATATAGCTATTAACTACCAATAGCGAACCCAAATGCTGCATTCGTGATGTGAGGGGTAACACCCTTGGCGAATTCGCCAACAGTATTTTTCAATCGCCGATTCCCTCGCCCGCAGTTAATCAAGGTTAATATAGGATTTGGGGGCGATCGATACTACAATGCCATTAAACGCCGCA
This sequence comes from Microcoleus sp. AT3-A2, assembly GCF_036705685.1. NCBI lineage: Bacteria > Bacillati > Cyanobacteriota > Cyanophyceae > Oscillatoriales > Microcoleaceae > Microcoleus > Microcoleus sp. AT3-A2. Next base: position 3,751 of record NZ_JAUBVF010000074.1, on the reverse strand, counting down.
TAGCTTCTGTCTGAAATGCTACACGAGTTGGAAATAATGACAGATCCGTGGCAAGATTAAGGGAATGTTAAGTTATGCGACGCTTTCGCAAACAAGATTTCCCGCTGAAACTGTCCCCCTAACCCACCTTCCCCATTAGGAACCCACCCATCTATGATTCCCAACCATTCCTTCGCGGCTGACGAGCATTCTAGTAAACCCGACAAGCCCGAGGAAGCTTGCGGCGTTTTTGGTATCTACGCACCGGGTGAAGATGTAGCCAAGTTGACGTACTTCGGTTTGTATGCGTTGCAGCACCGCGGTCAGGAATCAGCAGGAATTGCCACCTTTGACGGTGAAACAGTCCACCTGCACAAAGATATGGGACTGGTTTCCCAAGTCTTTAACGAATCGAGTTTAGGTCACTTGCCGGGTAACTTAGCCGTAGGCCACACTCGCTACTCTACTACCGGCTCGTCGCGGGTTGTCAACGCTCAACCTGTTGTCGTCCAAACCCGTTTGGGAAGTCTCGCATTAGCACATAACGGAAATCTTGTCAATACCAAAGAATTGCGGGAAGAATTGCTGTCTCGGAAGTGCGAATTTGTCAGCACCACGGATTCAGAGGCGATCGCAGTGGCGATCGGTTCCGAGGTAGACAAGGGCAAAGACTGGCTGGAAGCAGCGATCAGTGCGTTTGCTATGTGCCAAGGAGCCTTTAGTTTGACGATCGCCACCCCCAAAGGCGTGATGGGAGTCCGCGACCCCCACGGTGTGCGCCCGCTGGTAATTGGTATCCTCCCCACAACTCCGGTACGATACGTTTTAGCATCGGAAACTTGCGGCTTGGATATTATCGGTGCTGAATTTTTGCGGGACGTAGAACCGGGGGAATTAGTTTGGATTACAGAGGAAGGTATGGCTTCCTTCCACTGGAGTCAGCAACAAAAGCGCAAACTTTGCATCTTTGAAATGATCTATTTTGCTCGACCCGACAGCCAAATGGAAGGTGAAAGTTTATACAGCTACCGACTGCGGATCGGGCGTTTGTTGGCAGCAGAATCTCCGGCTGATGCTGATATAGTCATCGGCGTTCCCGATTCTGGAATCCCGGCGGCGATCGGCTTTTCTCAAGCTTCCGGCATTCCTTACGCCGAAGGATTGATTAAAAACCGCTACGTGGGACGCACTTTTATTCAACCGACTCAGACAATGCGGGAGTCAGGAATCCGTATGAAACTCAACCCTCTCAAAGATGTCTTGGAAGGAAAGCGAGTAATTATTATCGATGATTCGATCGTGCGCGGTACTACCAGTCGCAAAATTGTCAAAGCCTTGCGGGATGCGGGTGCAACAGCCGTTCACATGAGAATTTCCTCGCCGCCGGTGACTCATCCGTGTTTCTACGGGATCGACACTGACAATCAAGATCAGTTGATTGCTGCTACTAAGTCAGTCGCAGAAATCGGCGCCCAAATTGGGGTTGATTCCTTGGCTTTCTTGAGTTGGGATGGAATGCTGAAGGCGACTAACGAAGACCCGATGAGTTTTTGTTCGGCCTGTTTCACTGGTGATTATCCGATCGACGTTCCAGAAGTGGTAAAACGGTCTAAGCTCATATTAGAAAAAGCTGGAACCTAGAAAATCAAAAAGCGAGAAAGCGATCGCCCGTCACTTTCCGCAATTTATGGATTTTCAAGTTTTTCTGGTAATTCATTGCCAGAATGTGTGTAGAAATGTTACATTAACTTAGCTTTAGCAATTCTTGCAGAATTGGTGAACTGTAGTGAACAGTCGCTTGGGTAGAACTTGCGTGAAACCCAACACTTCGATTGGAGATTGGAGATTGCCGATTTGAGATTTGTGCTTGAATCTAAAATCGCCAATCTAAAATCGATGGTTTTTCCCTACACTCTCGTTCACAATTTATGCTCGAAACGCTGTATGCTACCTGCAGACTGGAGGTAGTTCCTCCAGATGTCCACTCTCAGATTGAAGTCGCATTTCGCACCAACAACGGGCACATGAGATTTTTTCAGATAACAGGGTCGATCGCACTAATTTTTGCCACACAAGTATTCCCCAAGCCAACTTGCTTGCTTGAGAATTGCGGATGGGCGGTTCATGCGAACTAAAGAACTTTAGAAACCCTTGCAGAGTAAAAAATATGGCTCCTTGCGAGCCGAAAGTGACTGTTAAAAGAAGGCGGAATGCGGTTTCTCAAGTCAGCTTAAATCGGAAACTTCGTGCAATCAAATACTGTTCTCAATCCCGCGAGCAATCCAGGCTCATCCTCTCATACAACAGAGTTACCTTTTACTCTTGCTGATATCAAGGCAGCCATTCCAGCCCACTGTTTTGAACCCTCGGCATGGAAATCTCTGGCTTATTTCTTTTTAGATCTTGGAATTATCGCAGGTTTGTATGCGATCGCCTACACCGTCGATTCCTGGCTCTTTTACCCAATCTTTTGGTTGATGCAGGGAACCATGTTTTGGGCATTGTTTGTAGTCGGCCACGACTGCGGACACGGTTCCTTTTCTAAGAGCAAATGGCTCAACAACCTGATCGGACACCTCTCCCACGCTCCAATTCTTGTGCCCTTCCACGGTTGGCGGATTAGTCACAGAACCCACCACGCAAATACAGGCAGCTTAGATAACGATGAAAGCTGGTATCCGGTATCGGAGAGCAAATACAATCAAATGCCTTGGTACGAAAAGCTGGGACGCTTTTATTTGATGTTATTTGCCTACCCAATTTATCTATTTCGCCGATCGCCCGATCGGGTAGGTTCTCACTTCATGCCCGGTAGCCCGATTTTCCGTCCGTCCGAAAAATGGGATGTGTTGACGAGTTCCGCATCCTTGGTACTGATGGTAGGCTTTTTAGGCGCCCTAACCTATCAGTTTGGTTGGCTGTTTTTACTCAAGTTCTACTTGGTTCCCTATGTAGTGTTTGTGATGTGGCTGGATTTGGTAACATTCCTGCACCACACCGAAGCCGATATTCCTTGGTATCGCGGTAAAGATTGGTCTTTCTTGAAAGGTGCATTGTCTACGATCGATCGCGATTACGGAATCATCAATTCCATCCATCACGATATCGGCACCCACGTAGCCCACCACATTTTCTCAACCATGCCGCACTATCACTTGAAGGAGGCAACGGAAGCAATTAAACCAGTGTTGGGCGATTATTATCGCAAGTCAACCGAGCCAATTTGGAAGAGCTTTATTCGCTCTTACGGGGATTGTCATTTTGTCTCCGATACAGGTTCTGGAGTTTACTACGAATCACCTAACAGTCGGCGATCGGCTGAAGTTAAGTAGTTTAAATAAACAATAGAATACGTAAAAACTCGGCTTCTTAAAGAAACCGGGTTTTTCATTATTTTTGCGCGTGTTCCATCAGATGTTCCACACCTGGAGGGGTGACAAGCCACCCCAAACCCAGAGGGGGTAAAGATGCAGCAGAATTATGGGAAAAAAGATTGGCAGCCAAATCGTTACACGCTCGCCTATAGCAATCCTAAATCTGTCGTAAATTTTTTACCCCACCCCAACCCTCCCCTTGGTAAGCAGGGTGGATTTATTGTCGGAAACATAAACTAATACCATTTTTATGGCTCTCCTGAGTTTGTGGTGTAAAATGTACCTACTAATACATTTACCGTTATGAGCTTCCATCTAGACTAAGCTGTTCGACATCTAAACTGCATTAACTAAGTTACCTTTATTTTTTATTTTTCGGTTCCATTTTATAATTAGTC
>NZ_JAUBVF010000141.1:0-2463 GCF_036705685.1 Microcoleus sp. AT3-A2 | reverse complement strand
GTGCGATTCGTTTAACCCAAATGGGTAGCAATACTCAGGGAAGGTTAGCCTAACCAACTGGTTAGTATAACTGAATACACATCTAGGTGCAGGATTCGCAAGTCCCTAGTCCTAGTCCGCAAGTGCAGCGGTAAAAGCATATCCCCTATTTTGTTGGGTAGCAACCAATAGGGTAAAGCGGGGATAAAAGACAAGAACTACTGGTAGCCGAAACTGGTAACTGTCGAGCACGAGTTCATGTGTAGCGAAAGCAAAGATGTGTCTGAACCATCGTAATTTTAAGATGGTCAAATGGCTAAATCAAGAATAAACCCGTTGAAAAAAACACGGTAAAGACTGATTAAGACCAAGCCAAAAGGCAAGGATAGGGCATAGGCAATTTCACACTTGACCTATAAGCACCGCCCATAAACCCGGTGGATAGCATCGCACTAAAAACTCAAACAATGTGTATTTGGAACGAAGTAACTCTTATATATTTCTGGAATCATGTCGATTATCCAGTAAGTAGCTAACGAACAATATATGAGAGAGGGATTGTATCAGAAGCCAATGCTCTGTTGTAATGACAGAGATATGCAGACAGGTACACGGTAACTTCAAGGATAGAAACTTAGTAGCAATGAATAAGTCTAAAACGCGGGACAACCCGACGGTGGAATGGAATCAAATCAATTGGCGAAAAGCCGAAAGATTGACATTTAAGTTGCAAAGACGTATCTATCGAGCAAGTGAGCGTGGCGATGTTAAAGCAGTTCAGAAGCTTCAAAAGACCTTGATTAATTCATGGTCTAATAAGGTTCTAGCGGTACGACGGGTAACACAAGACAATACTGGCAAGCGTACAGCAGGTGTGGATGGCATAAAATTGTTAACCCCAAAGCAACGATTAAAGCTAGTAAGTCAACTCAAAATAACTGGTAAATCTCAACCGACTCGTCGGGTAATGATACCAAAACCAGGAACTAATGAGTCAAGACCATTAGGAATACCTACAATGTACGACCGCGCCTTACAAGCAGTTGTGAAAGCAGCACTTGAGCCAGAATGGGAGGCAAAATTTGAGCCAAACTCATACGGTTTTAGACCCGGTAGGTCATGTCACGATGCGATTGGAGCTATATTTGACAGTATCAGATACAAAGCTAAATATGTGCTAGACGCTGATATTTCCAAATGTTTTGACCGCATTAATCACAAAGCATTACTTGACAAAATCAATACCTATCCAGGACTCCGAACACAAATTAAGTCCTGGCTTAAAAGTGGGGTATTAGACCAAGGTGAAATCTTCCCGACCAAAGAAGGCACACCACAAGGTGGGGTCATCTCTCCACTTTTGGCTAACATTGCTTTACATGGAATGGAAGAACGGGTCAAACAATATGCGGAAACGCTAACAAAAGGATACTACGGAATCAGTAAAAAAGATAAACGAAGTTCCTTAAGTTTAATCCGGTACGCCGATGATTTTGTGATTATTCACAAAGACATTGAAGTAATACTAGCCTGTCAGAAGATAATTGCAGAATGGTTAAGTGATGTTGGCCTAGAATTGAAGCCAAGCAAAACAAAATTAACCCACACCCTCAACGAATATAATGGAAATGTTGGGTTTGAGTTTCTAGGATTTCATGTACAACAACATAAGGTAGGCAACTACCGAAGTGCAAAAAATACAGTAGGAATACCGCTAGGTTTTACAACATTAATCACCCCGTCTAAGCCCAAAGTCAAAGCCCATCTGGCTAAAATTGCAGAAGTGATAGACACCCATAACACCGCCCCCCAAGTCGCTTTAATTAGTCGGCTGAATCCAATAATTAGGGGATGGTCAAACTATTACTCAACAGTAGTAAGTAAAGATACCTTTAACAAGGTAGACAGTCTTACCTATGACAAACTAAGAGCATGGGCGAGAAGACGGGGAAAAGGTAGCATCAATAAAGACAAATACTGGCGAACAGTAGGCGACAGAAATTGGTGTTTCAGCACAGAAGAAGGTTTAGAATTAGTCCAACACAAAGCAAGGCCTATTGTAAGGCACGTCAAAGTGAAGGGTAACGCAACGCCTTACGATGGTGACTGGATTTACTGGAGCAAGAGACGCGGAGAATACCCGGAAACACCAAAAAGAGTGGCAACACTGCTTAAGGCACAAAAAGGTAAATGTACCCACTGTGGTCTGTATTTCACACCTACAGACATTGTAGAAGTTGACCATATCCAACCTCGCTCATTAGGCGGTAAGGATGAGTACAAAAACCTCCAACTTCTACATAAACACTGCCACGACACAAAAACGGAAAATGACGGTTCCCTTGATAAGGACTATTGTAACAATCCGTTTTGAATTGTGTCCATAAAAAGGATGAAGATATCAAGGAGCGGAATGATGCGAAAGCATCACGTTCCGTTCTGAACGAGAGGTAGGGGTAGAAATGCCCCTATCGACTCTAACAA
>NZ_JAUBVF010000073.1:0-29570 GCF_036705685.1 Microcoleus sp. AT3-A2 | reverse complement strand
AAGCCTTTTAAGTGGACATATAAGGGTAAAGTCTTGGCGGCCTAATAGTCTGTGTATTTACGCCGAGCTGTACTAGCAATACCTACTACTATTTATCGATCGCGATCGCTAGTTCATCGCGAATTTGAATGGTAATTCTTGCTATTGTTGTTAGTCACTGATGCTCCGATCGAATCCTAGCACAATAGAAGTGCGATCGCCCTTTTGTGAGAAATGCAGTGTGCGATCGCCCCGCGCGATCGGGTAAAGGTGCGATCGCGCTTCCTGATTTTAGTCACTTCACCCTACCAATATGTTGAATAGTGGCTAAATTTTAGTTACCGTTGTTATCCTTGATGTCTAGATTTTGTATTGAGAGTTCTGAAGGTAGCGGTACAGTTATTTGTATGTATACACCAATTTTTATTTCATTGTTCTCAAAACTTATATTAGTTACATTAACTTTACTATTTTCCGATACACCGTCTTGAATAGGGAATTTAGCAGGTGGCTTAGTTTTATATCCAGCATCCTCAAGCCATTCAGCAATATTTCTCCAATTTTCTATCTTTTCAATGCCTTTACCCACAAAGGCTTTAACGTATTTATAAATAGTGGCACACAGGTCAGTTTCAACACCCTTGGGATTCTTTTTCAGCTTTTCGGCGATTTCAGCGGGACTGAAGCCACAAAGCAACCCCCGCAGATGCAGCTTTTCTACGGGGGTGAGAGGCTTTCCCTTAACGGCGGCCAAGTCCGAGTACAGAGTTTTTAAGTCCCAGCGGCTTTCTGCCTCGACGAAGCAATCGTTTGTGGATGCCATAGATGGGTGTCTCTAAATTTCCTGATGGAATTCTAACATAACTCCTGATGAGTGTTAGTTTATTGCCAGACTCCGCTAGCGTATGATAAGTGAATGCTAAAGCGCAAATAATGAAATTTAAAAGTCAAAACCTTTGTGGGATAGCTTTCTAGCCGTGACTGACTACAGTTAGCGACCCGACAGGGGAGTAAGGCTGAACTTTGGTAAGTTTCTCGCTTTGACTCTAGTTTCCGCCACTGCCAGTAATTTTTTTAATTTATTTTCTGGGATTTTGCATAATTTTCTGGATTTGCCCCTGATAAATAAATGGGAGGCTGCAATGCGCCTTCTGCAGACTGAGTTCTTTGTGAGTGCGATCGCGACGAAAGCTTTGCTATGCAAGAGTTTTGTTTAGATAGCAAATCCCTGACTTCGCATAACTTTAGGGCGATCGCAGGATCTAAAAATACAGGCTAGCAAGTCATTTTTTCAGAGATGCAGAAAGACTTGTAGCTCGAATAGGGATAAATCTAGTATTCACACTGAGATTGCAACATGAACATTAATGGAACGCTGGCTGACGATACTCTCAATGGCACCCCCGATGCAGATTTAATATTTGGACAACAAGGCTCTGACTTAGTGTTTGGCCGTGATAGAGACGACTTAATCTACGGCCAGCAAGGAGATGACAAGCTATACGGTAATGAAGGTAATGATACCGTCTACGATGGCAAAGGTAATGATACAGTTTACGGCGGCAAAGGTGACGATCGGCTATTTGCTAATGCTGGAGATAACTTGATATACGGCAACGAAGGCGAGGATACAGTTAATGGCGGAATAGATAACGATACAGTTTACGGTGGTAAAGGTAATGACAGCTTATTTGGCAACTTTGGGAATGACATTCTCTATGGAGATAAAGGAGCAGATACATTAACTGGGGGGAATGGTAACGACACTTTTTTTATTGGTAAAAATACTGGGGGTTCTGAGCTTTCGGATGCCGATTTGATTGTTGATTATACAGAGGGTGAGGATGTAATTAAGTTAAGCAACGATCTTGCCTTTGATGACCTCAAGATTTATGTGGGCACAGGGGTTAATGCTGGCTACACAATTATTCAGGATGACTTAACAAGGCAATATTTGGCCGTTTTGGAGGGTGACGCCAGATTGACTATTGCTGATTCTAGCGGGATTGTGAGTCTGACGCCTGCGCCTTTGCCGACTCCGACGCCTGTGACGACTCCGACGGCTGCACCGACGGCTGCACCGACACCTGTGACGACTCCGACGCCTGCGCCGACACCTGTGACGACTCCGACGCCTGTCACAACGCCGACACCGGAGCCGAAGCCTTCAATCACCCCAAGTGCAACGACTCCGACGCCTGCGCCGACACCTGTGACGACTCCGACACCTGTGACGACACCTGTCACAACGCCGACACCTGTCACAACGCCGACACCTGTCACAACGCCGACACCTGTCACAACGCCGACGCCTGTGACGACTCCTACACCTGTGACGACTCCTACACCTGTGACGACTCCGACGCCTGTGACGACTCCGACGCCTGTCACAACGCCGACACCTGTAGTCACAATGCCGACGCCTGTGACGACGCCGACACCTGTAGTCACAATGCCGACACCTGTAGTCACAATGCCGACGCCTGTGACGACTCCGACGCCTGCACGTGTAAAACCGACAGCGTTTGATGAAAAATTCTATCTAATGATGAATTACGATGCAACCAAGGCAATTTCTACTGGGAGCGTAAAAAATGCTTTGGAACACTACGAAACTGTAGGTAAAGTTGAAGGTCGCGCCAGTGCCCCTTCTTTTGTGAGCACTTTTAACATTGAATTCGACTATCGGTTTGATACGACTGGGTTTTTCAAGAATAACCCCAACCGTCAAGCTGTTTTGGAATCCGCAGCTACCTACTGGGAATCTGTCATTCAAGATGAATTTGAAAACATTCCCCTTGGCACTAAACTTTCAGTGCAGAATCCTTCTACACAAGAGATAGAGACTGTGGTTTTAGATCGGGAAATTGACGATCTCCTGATCTTTGTAGGCGCTGGTCCTATCAATGCTGCGGGGATAACTTACGGGTATTCCGATCCAAAAGCTTTCCGCGATCGAATCGACGGAGTAAATTACGAACCTTTTGTAGCGAGTATTGCTTTTGATACTAATATCTCCTATTTGGTCGATTCAACGCCATTTGACTTTACTGACACTCCGAGCGAACCTGGCACTCCTAATGCTTTCGGTGGTGTTAACAGCCTTTTCATTAGTGCCGCGCACGAGTTACAACACGCACTCGGGTTTACTAATGGAGCACCAGCTTTCAGTGCGCGAATAAATGGAAGCTCTTTTGACGGCCCCAACGCCAGGGCTGCTAATGGGGGGAATCCTATGCCTCTTCAACCCGCTCCTGACTTATCTCATTTAAGAAGTATTGTGAGCAGTGGTGGATTGCCCTCTCTTTTGGGTGACGGTGGCGGTGCAGGGTTATCAATCCCCACTAAAGTTGACTTGTCACTGTTGGCGGATATTGGCTACACATTTGACGGATTTACTGTTCAAGATTCAACGCCAACCGCTGCAACGGAGGGCGATGATAAAGTCCTTGGCACAAATTTGCCTGATACTCTCAACGGTTTCGGCGGTAACGACATCATCAACGGTGTGGCTGGTAATGATAGCCTGAGTGGTGGTGCTGGCAATGATACGAGCAATGGTGGCGGTGGCAATGATATCCTCGTCGGTGGTGATGGTAATGATATCCTCATCGGCGGCAGTGGCAATGATAGCTTGATTGGAAGTGCTGGCAATGACAACCTTACTGGTGGTGATGGTCAGGATACTTTTGTATTTGGCGATGCTAATGGTCAGGATAATATCAGTGATTTTGTTGTGGCTGATGACAAGATACAGCTAGCTGCTAGTCTTGGTTTTAGTGACGGAGCGGCTGCTTTTGCTGCTAGTGGAAACTTCTTCAATGGCCCCAATACTTTTACTGGAGCGCTGTTTTCTCGGATCACTCTCAGTCCTGGGAATACGATCCAAGTGCTTCACACTCAACCTCTGACGGCGGCTAATATCATTATTTTCTAATCTCGTCTTCAGACAAGTTTAGAAAAAGAGCGATCGCCCTTAATGTCCAAAAGTGCGATCGCCCTCCTCAAATTAGTTAATGGTATAATCATCGATCGCATACCATGCAGGAGTAAACCACTTATTTTGAATAATGGCACAGATACTTCTGAAGACACTCCAGAAGTTGTAGAACAGGATATATAGCCTTTCTCAGATAGATGAGGTATGTAATAAGGCTTGAAAGTCCCGCTATTCAGGGAATCTCGGGTACCTCATCTTTTTAAGAAAGGATATAATAGACCAAACGATTGAAGTAGGAAGTGGTTGTGACTGGACAGGCAGTGGAGTAGAACCTCAGTGGCATAATCCAAAATCCATCAAAGCCTACGATCATATCGATCGCCATCATGGCCCAAAACTGAAATCCCTTAATTTTAGAGGCAGGGCAGCATCCAAAAATCAGCCTCAAGGCCAGTGGCTAAACGATCGAGACTGGGTAAAAGCTGAACAAGTGACACCGAAATATCCCGGTTGTTACATTATAAATTTTAAGCGTTCTATTGGGAAAGTTCACTATCCCAATGGGAAAATAATTGAAAATGTTACCCATGCTTTTATTAAAAGGAAACCAGATGGAACATTCAAATCTGCTTATCCTGTTCTCAATGATGCTACGTTGTCCTCATTAGATAGGAGCGATGAAAATGAATAACTATATCAATTTTACAATCCAGTTAGAAAAACCTAATTGCGAACAATATGCTGACGCACCCGATGACTCATTAGGAGAACTTTCGCATTTTGAATTAGGTCTGAAACTATTTTGCTTTGAATGCGATCGCCCAGTATCAATAGAAATTGGTGAAGAAAAACTAAAAGTTTTTTTAGACCCCGATATCTGTATGCTCCTAGAAGATGAACTCCCCAAAAAAATTAGTGAATTATCCCAAGGGAAACCCATCAAAATAGAATTTGTTGAAAGTGTGTGCCTTACTCTTGAATTGCAGCCATTAACCAACGATAAAATTAGCTGTAATTTCAAAGAATTTGGATATTTATCTCCAAACCAGTTTACCCTAAAATCCAGAAATCAACACTTTGAACTGAATAAAACTCAAGTTATAACAGAGTTAAAGGGATTTGTCGAACAACTCATGGAAATGGCTCTAAATGGCGGCTATATCACCCGCGAAGAAAAGCAAGAATTCCTGATGCCACTCCGCGAAATTGCGCCTGCTTCGGCTATTTGTTAATTAAGTGCGATCGCCCTTAATCCCCAAAAGTGCGTGAAGCGTAGTTATCCCGTAGGGAATAGCTCTTAATCTAACTTCCCTAACTATTTGTATTTATCTGGATTTAAACACTCCTGGACGCACTCCGACAAAGAGTTTCTGGGCCCCCACAGGGACGGGCAAGATGCCCATCCCACAATCAAACTGACTCTTTGTGGAACAGGCATCTTGCCTGTTCTAGATGAGTGCCAACAACTACAAAAAACAGACTCTTTGTGGAACAGGCATCTTGCCTGTTCCTGACAAAAGGCGACACAGATTACGAATCTCGATCGAGCTTCAGCACAGCCATAAAAGCCTCCTGCGGCACATCCACAGTACCCACAGACTTCATCCGCTTCTTACCCTTCGCCTGCTTTTGCAGCAACTTTTTCTTCCGCGAAATATCACCGCCGTAACACTTCGCTAACACATCCTTCCGCAAAGCCGGAATGTGCTCCGAAGCAATCACCTTCGCGCCAATTGTCGCTTGAATCGGCACCTTAAATTGATGGCGAGGAATCAACTCCTTCAGTTTTTCAGTCAAGCCGCGGCCCACATTATAAGCCTTATCCCGGTGTACGATCATCGCCAAAGCATCAACCGGATCGCCATTAATTAAAATGTCCATTTTCACCAACGGATTTTCGCGATAACCGATGAGGTGATATTCCATACTCGCATAACCGCGCGATCGCGATTTCATCTGGTCAAAAAAGTCCGTCACCACCTCCGCCAAAGGCAACTCGTAAACCAGCGTAGTTCGGCCTTGACTCAGATACTTCATATCCATAAAAATGCCCCGCCGACTTTGAGACAGTTCCATCAGCGCGCCCACATAAGTTTCCGGCGACAGCATTTCTACCCGCACATAAGGTTCCTCAATTTTCTCGCGATACTGAGGATCTGGCAAGTGGCTAGGATTGTCAATTGTTAACACTTCTCCTTTAATTGTTGTGATTTGATAAACCACAGAAGGAGCCGTAACAATCAAATCCAAATTGTATTCTCTCTCCAGTCTTTCTTGCACAATTTCCATGTGCAGCAAACCCAAGAAACCGCAGCGGAAACCAAATCCCATCGCACTGGAAGTTTCCGGTTCGTAAGAAAGCGCCGCATCGTTGAGTTCAAGTTTTTCTAAAGCTTCCCGCAAATCGGGAAATTGGTCTGCATCGATCGGGAACAAGCCGCAAAAAACCATCGGCTTTGCCTCTGTATAACCCGGCCAAGGCTCCGGTGCAGGCTTTTTGACCAAAGTAATCGTATCGCCGACGCGAGCATCAGCTACTGCTTTAATTGCCGCGCCCAGATAACCAACTTCGCCCGCGTGCAGTTCGTCTACTTGAACTTGAGTCGGTGAAAGGATGCCCAATTCATCGATGACATATTCCTTACCCGAAACCATCAACAAAACTCGATCGCCCTTTTTGACACTTCCGTCCATCACCCGGAAATACACAATTACCCCGCGATAAGCGTCGTAATAACTATCAAAAATTAGCGCCCGCAGCGGTTTGTCAACAGTATCTTGCGGCGGCGGCACCAATTCGACGATCGACTCCAAAATCTCATCTATACCAATTCCTTCCTTAGCCGAAGCCTCAATCGCCCCGCTACAGTCCAGACCGATAATTTCTTCAATTTCCCCTTTTACCCGTTCCGGTTCTGCCCCCGGCAGGTCAATTTTATTTAAAACTGGAATAATTTCCAGATTGTTTCCCAAGGCAAGGTAGACATTTGCTAGGGTTTGTGCTTCCACGCCTTGAGATGCGTCTACCACCAGCAGCGCCCCTTCGCAAGCAGCGAGCGATCGCGACACCTCGTAAGAGAAGTCCACGTGTCCGGGAGTGTCGATCAGGTTGAGCACGTACTCCTGACCGTCCTTGGCAGTGTAATTCATCCGAGCCGCTTGCAGCTTGATCGTAATGCCGCGTTCGCGTTCGAGCTCCATATTGTCTAAAAACTGCTCCTTCATCTCCCGTGCTTGCACAGTCCCAGTCGCCTGCAACAGGCGATCGGCCAAGGTGGATTTTCCGTGGTCGATGTGAGCAATAATCGAAAAATTGCGAATGCGAGATACAGGGACGTTAGTCATGTTTTTTATCGAAGAGCTAATCGGCAAAGGATACTTTTTGTTGTATGATTACACAAGCAAGAGTCGAGTGCTTACTTCAACCTCTTACTGGGCATTGAGATGAAACCACAACTGAGGCAAACCTCAAGAGTATCAGTTATTAGCCTTTCAAGTGTCCGACCGAGCCCGGACACCCAAAAGGAAAAAACTTTTCTCTGTCTCATTGTACAGAAAGCGGTTAAGCGGTTGAGGAAAGGTTGGGTGCAAATCAGGGACTGCAAATATCTAGTCCAGTCGGTTGTCATCAAAAGAATTGAAACTTAAGAATTAAAACTAGGATTTTTTAACTATGAGCCAGTCAAGTATACCCCCCCACAGTTCGTCAGAAAAAGTGGAACTATCTATCCATATAGATTCTGAACTCCTAGACCAAATTAAGCACTTGACGAATGACCCCAGCAAAGTCATTGAAACAGCAATCAAGCAGTGGCTCAGAGGCGAGCGCCGCGAAGACGAGCTGGCTCTGAGTTTACGCCGCAACCCCCCAGTCCCGCCACGCGGTGAATGGAACGACTGAGGTTTCCCGGTACGAGACGGCGCGCACAAATCTGCTGGCTGTAAAGTTTCTGGCTATGAAATTTCGATCGCGCGGGCGATATCCTGCAGATTTCGTGGCGAAAGCTACAAGTTGTGGGCGAGCGAACTAGGCTAACTCACAACCTCGGAACTCTTCCAGGTGGTGGTTCGCAGCCTCATATTTTGGCGTAATTTTCACACTTGATAGTTAATCGGTGCAGATTCCTAATTTCTCAATCTTAATTTTTATCTTTAAATTACCCAAAACGGCTGAGAACGAATAATTTTGAGTTTTGAGTTGAGTTCAGAATTAAATCATTAATATTTTATGAGTTCATTAATCACTCAAAACTCAATAATAAAAGCCTAAAATTCTTGCAAATTGTGAGTTTTGAAGAATTAATGTTTGAATTAAAAAGACAACAACTTTTTAATTGATTACTAACTCACAAATTAACAGTAGAAGCCCCAAACAATGGGGAGTCTTGAGATATTTATTAAAAACTCAAGACTCCAAAATCCGAACTACTTTCATCCCCTACTCTGATGGACTCTAACACAGATTTTCGGCGATCGAGCCTCGCCTCTACAGGTTTTTTTCAAGAGTTAGGGGCAGAATTAGTATTTACCCAAGACGCCTCTGGTCGATATCTATCTTTTTACTGGCAAAAAGCTGAGCAGTACAACCTTACAGCAGAACAAATTGTCGATCGCCCGCTCAGCGAAACCCTGCAACCCCTCCCCCCTGCGCCTTATCTCGATATCCTGCGGCGGGTACTCGAAACCCTCGTACCGCAACGGTTCAGCTATCCATTTTGCCACGCCGGACAATATTTTCTCTTCGATTTGACACTCACTCCAGCGATCGACTCAAACGGCAAAGCTACAAAAGTCTTAGTTATGGGAAGGCTGCTGTCTGACAAACCCACAGACAGACGGCCCGACTCCCCAGAATTCATGCTCTATCGAGCTTTGCCATCTCCCTTGGACGCCCGCCAACAAATGTCGCTTCCAGCGAGCCGTATCCCCGGTCGATCGCTCCCTCCGTACTCGGAAATCGATCGTAAAGTCATCTCCCAAATCGCTCAAAACCTGCACAAAACCCTCGATTTAGCCACCATTTGGCAGCAAACTGTTAACAGCTTGGGTCAAGTTTTAAACGCGAGTCGCTGCATCATCTGTTCCTACAAAAAAGACAGCGAAAATCTCGAAACCTCCCCCTTCCTTGCCTCAGAAAATCAGCAAAAATCGACCGCCGCAGCAGCCGAATTACAACAGTCAATAGCTAGCGATTCCTCGTCCTCGCTTTCTCCAGCACAAATCGAAAATCTCCAATCGAAAACTTTTAAAGTAGTAGCTGAATACCGCCAAGAAGCTTACTCTTCTATGCTGGGATTAGAACTGCGCGCAGCCGAACAACCAGGGTGGATTCAAACTTTAGCCACCTTAAAACCAGTAGCAGTCGATTACGCCTCCCCTGCCGCCGATCCCTTCCACCGCCATTCCGTGCTCGTAGCAGCTACCTCCTATGAAGACCAACCCAATGCACTGATATGTTTGCACCGCTGCGGCAGTTCCCCGAAATGGAGTCCAGTCGAACTCGAATTCGCCCGTGAGTTAGTGGCTCAAGTCGGCAGTGCGATCGCCCACGCTACACTTTACCAAGAATTAGAACAGGCTCGCGCCGAAGCCGTAGCTCTTTCCCAACTTAAAAGCCAATTTCTTGCTAATACTTCTCATGAACTCCGCACCCCCCTCAACGGCATCCTCGGCTTCCTAAAACTGCTTATGGACGGCATGGCAGATGACCCGGAAGAAGCGCACCAATTTATCGAAGAAGCTTACCGATCAGCAGTACATTTGTTCAATGTGATTAACGATATTTTGGATGTCGCTAAAATCGAAGCTGGCAAAATGGAGTTAGACCTCGCTCCCGTCAAACTCGGTGAACTGTTGCAACAAGTTGAGAATTTTACACGGGTTCAAGTCGAGCAAAAGCGATTGCAATTTCAAATCCAAAAACCCCCTGTGGAGGACGAGATTATTGTGTACGGCAACTACCAACGCCTGCTTCAGGTAATCTTGAACCTGACGGGCAATGCAATTAAATTTACCGGGGAAGGGGGAATTCGCATCAGTGCCGAGGTTATTAAGAAAAAGGTGACTGTTCACAACCAGCAGTTCCCCGGAATGGTGAAAATCCGAGTCGCTGATACTGGCATTGGCGTTTCTCTCGACAAGCAGGATAAATTATTTGAGTCGTTTTTTCAGGTGGATGGCGATCGTACCAGACAATACGGCGGCACCGGTTTGGGATTGGCTATTTCTCAAAAACTGGTAGAAGCCATGGGGGGTACAGTAAATTTTTATAGTATGGGAGAAGGACTCGGCTCGACGGTTACTTTTACTGTGCCGCTTTATCAAGAACCACTATTTAAAAATTAATCATATCGATTCCGGTGCAACCGGCATCATTGTTGACTGTTGACTGTTGACTGTTGACTGTTGAAGGAGGGGTCAAAAAAATGAAAATTGCGCGAATTATTTGTGGGCATCTTGATTAGACTTTATGCCCGACGATGAAGGACGGATTTGATATCATTCCGGCGCAGCCGGAATTGATATTACCAATTACCAATTACCAATTACCAATGTGTACCTTACTCACTTAAAAAGGCTATATTCCTGTATTCGTAAGTTATGTTTCGTGAATAAAGGTCATCGATAATTGGTAATTATCCTACAAACACAGTTCGATCGGCCACCAGCGTATCAATTTTGACTTTTATCCGTCGCCGAGATCCCTCCTTGGGAGTTTTGGACTCATATCCATCACCCCCGCCACTTCCGATCCCAGCCCAGAATTGGCATAAATCAAATCCGGGGGATACGGATAACAGCAAATCTTTAATCTGTCGGCTGGCAGCTCACACCTCCGAGTAAACCCCCACAAACCGCCAACTTTACAAAAACTTAATGCCTATTTTTAGGACTGATTCAGCTTTCCAATCCCCTACTGTAAAGGATTTTTAATAAAACAGGACGCTCTCCCTTCTTTGTGAAAATCATAAAGATCTTGTAAAGACACCGCAAATACTTAGTAATGTTTGACGACCTGTGGCAATATTTAAGTAGAATTACGTAATTCATAAGTCGGACAGCGGCAGGCTGGCAAATTCAGTAACTCCCTGCTCTGTTGCCGGAGTGGTAAACTTTTGCCAGTCTAGTAGAAAAGGGGTTGCTATGAATCAGCAAATATCAGCTCAATCGCAAAAACTTTTACTCCAAATTGGCAGAAATATTCGTCGCACCTTGGATCTCAATACCATCTGGCAGCAAACAGTTAACAGTCTGGGAGAAACACTAGGCGTCAGCCGCTGTATCCTTTGTCCCTATGAAAGTTCTAGCCTGCAAGTCAAAGTAGCTGCTGAATACTGCCAAGAACCATTTTTACCGATGCTAGGAATGGAAATCTCGCTCACAGCAGCACCTCATTTCCTTCAAGCTCTAGCTACCCTCGAACCGGTGGTAGTAGACTCCTTTGCAGTCAATGACCCTTTTGGGCCGCAGTCGCTGCTAGTGGTGGCTACCGCTTACCAAGAGCAACCTAACGGCATAATTAGCTTGCATCAGTGCAAAGGTCGATCGTCGGGGAAGGGTAAGACCGATCGACCTTGGACTCAATCGCAGATCGAATTTGCACAAGAACTTGCCGAGCAAGTAGGAAGTGCGATCGCCCTCGCCACCTTGTACCAAGAGCGCAGCAAGCGAGTACAAGGACTATCCCAGCTCAAAAAGCAATTTTTGTTGAAGGCCTCCCACGAGCTCCGCACTCCCCTAAATCACATCATCGGCTATCTACAACTAACCATAGATGACCAAGCTGACGATCCCATAGAGGAGAGAGATTTTATCGAAGAAGCTCACCGTTCGGCTATCCACCTTTCTCAGGTAATTTCCAATATCTTAGATTACATTGAGTTAAGTGAAGCTTGCCAAACTCACGCAGAGTTAGCCACTTTCAGGAGTCAGGAAAAATCGGGGCATCAGTAAAGATTCGAGTGGCTTATTCAACAAGTCTAATATTTACCGTGCCAACAAGTTTTACCCTGAAAAAGCTGACACTTTATCGATAGATTCCCTCAATAAATTCGGTAGCTGGTTCATCAATTATTTTTAGGGAATTATAGTTTTACACGGTACAGCATAGCAACTACTACACGTAGTAGTCCGGTGTATTTATCATATTATGTCCGATCAAACGACTCCCATGAAATAGGTTATTTAACTAGGAAGGATATTGCAAGCATAAGATTGCACTTTCGCACTTTTAATGCTTTTAAATTGTGATTGGCAGAATTACCCGTCGCCCTTTTTTTTCGGAGTTTTTGGAGGGCTGACATAGCGCGCCCAAAAAGGTTCCTCCATATCTTTCATCGCTGCTAGTTTTTGGCGCTCTTCCTCTATGCGCTTGCGTTCTGAAAGATTAGAAAATATGTTGATACTACCGACAGTCTGGCCGCCCGCATCTCGCACCCGTGCGGCCCAAAGCCAAACATCGATCGAACTACCATCTTTTTTCAACAAAGATATTTCCAAACCGTTTTGCGGTTTGCCATTAGACGCAGACTTTAGCAGCGCGTAAAAATCTTGCTTTTGGCCTTCAGGAATATTCGGTAAAGGTTTCCCTAAAACCTCAGCCGCAGTCCAGCCAAAAAGTTGTTCGGCGGCGCGGTTCCAAACAACGGTATTGCCGTCATTGCTGGTACAGTTAATCGCCAGCGGCGCCGATGCTATCTGGGCTTGTAAAACTTGGTTAACGAGTTGCAGTTTCAATTCTACTTGCTTGCGATCGGTAATTTCCTGACAAGCGCCCCACAAACGGACAACCCGTTCAGCAGTTTTGTCCCACACCACTTGCCAGTAGTCCTGCACCCAGCGCACCTCGCCTTTTTGATTAATAATGCGATACTCATTAGCTCCAGTGCGGCTGAAAGTACAGCCTTCTAATTGTTTAATTAACATTTCCCTGTCGTCGGGATGAACGAGTTCTGAGTTCCACCAACCAAACGATTCTAATTCTTCAGGAACGATCCCAGTGCAGCGCTCAAAAGCTTCTGTCACCCACTCGCAGGCGAACTTGCCGTCGGGCAGTCCCTTAAAAGAATAGGCAAAATCCGAAGTGATTTGCGACATAACTCTGTAGTGGAGTTCCGACTCTCGGACTGCGATTTCGGCTTGCTTTCGTTCCCCTATTTCTCGCGAATTAATTATAATTCCCTGTACACTAGAATCGTAAAGCAAACTGTTGCCTATCGACTCCATGTAGATCCAAGAACCGTCAGCGTGGCGTTTCCGATATTCGATTGTCCCCCCAATTCCTGGAGATTCTAACAACTTACCAAAATACGTCTGCCAAGCCAGCAAATCGTCTGGATGGATTAACTCACCGTGAAATTTGCCAATTCTTTCTTCTGGGTTGTAACCCAAAAGCCGCTGTAGGGTTCCGCTGTGGTATCGAACTCGCCCGTCAGAGCCGACAATGGTAATTAGATCGGGAGAATTACGCAGCATAGCTTGCAGTTTGGCTTCACTTTTAGTTAATGCTTGAGTGTCCCTGCGATGCTGGCTGATTTGTTTTTCCAACTGCTCCCGTAGCTGTCTGATTTGCCCTACTTGCTGGGCTACAGTGCGTTCCAAAAGGCGATTATTTTTTTCAATTTCAACGAGCTTTGCGGCGTTATTTGTGGCGCTTTCAAACAAGCGGCTGCCTGCCATTTCCTGTAGAGAATTTGATAAATCTTCCAAAACTTTTGTGAAAATTGCCTGTTGCGGGTGTGGCAATTCCCTAGCTTGTTCCTGCAATGTTTCTAAGTGTTTGTAAACAGTTTCTAGCATTTTATTAAGGGGGGAATCTAATAGTTGCCTGCGGGTGCAACCCCTAAAAAGCGGACACAAGTTTTTTCAACATAACCCATAACTAAGACTGGTGTCTGGCGATCGACCCATCGCGCTCTCAATAACCAGGCATTTTGGGACTTTCTCTTCAAATCATAGCAACCGATAGAGAAATTGACACTCCCTTGCCTAAAGGCGCAGGGATTCTTGGATCATCCAGTCGATTTGCTCGTTGATGCTACCATCAGCGAGTAGAGATCGGTCTGTCCCCCAGCGTAAATTTCGGTGTGCCCCACCGTATTTAAATTGATTCCTGCCTGCTTCAATCCCTTTGCCAAAATGTTTTTTCCGGCATTATGGTCGCGATCTAACACCACACCACAACCACAAATATGGGTTCGAGTTGACAGAGTTTTTTTAACCAGGTTGCCACAGTGTGAACATTCCTGAGATGTGTACTGAGGAGCAACAGCAATAACTGTTTTGCCGTACACTTTTCCAAAGTATTCCAACCATTGAGCAAACTGTGACCACGCAGCATCGCTAATTGATTTAGCGAGTTTATGGTTCTTAACCATGTTCCGCACCTGAAGGTCTTCGTAGGCTACAAAATCGTTAGATTTCACCGCGCACAACGCCGTCTTAATGGCGAAGTCTTTACGCTGTCTACTGACCTTCAGGTGTTTTCTTCCTAACTTGTTGATCGCTTTTTTTCGATTTTTAGAACCTTTCTTTTTCCGAGAAACTCGCTTCTGCGATCTCTTCAGAGCTTTTTCGCTTTTGCGGAGATACCGAGGATTAGGAACTGTTTCGCCATCGCTATCAGTATAAAAATGGTTTAATCCGACATCTATTCCAATGGCTTTACCAGTGGAAATAGCTTCCTCTTTCCGTTCCACATTGATACAAAATTGAGCGTAGTATCCGTCGGCACGACGCACGACTCTGATTCGTTTAATCTCGTTTGGCGCGTAGAAATACAAATCCCGACTACCAACCAACTTGAACTTCCCAGCAGCGAAGCCGTCTTTAAATGTTAAACATCTTTTGTCGGCAGAAAGTGACCAACCCGATTGTTTGTACTCAACGGAACGAGTGTGCTTTTTGAACTGCGGGAATCCCTTTTTCCCTGGTTTCTTTGCTTTGCAATTAGCAAAAAAACGCCCTATAGCAAAAATGGCACGCTCCGCCGAAGCTTGACGTGCCGTCGAGTTAAGCTGGCCTGCCCATTCAAACTCTTTCGCCATAATGGCACACTGTTTGTATAGGTCTACCAGCTTAATTCCTTGATTGTCTATCCAATGTCTAAGAGTTTTGTTTCGGACAAATTGAGCCGTCCGAATCATTTCGTCCATGATCCGATATTGCTCCGCTTTGCCTTTCAACTTAAACTCTAATACTATCATGGGAATAGTTTATCATTATTTTTACTGCAACTTTTACCCACAAAATCTACCTATTTAACAATTATTTACAAATTGTAGAAATTAAAGCCGTCCTAGAAGGACGGGGCTTTATACCCACTTTTGCGGTAAATTCTTGTTGCGCCCTAATTGCCAGCCCAGCCGCACCCCCAACAAGTGCTCGCCAGGAGTGCGGGTAACTCCCCTACCCAGTGAATGTGGGGCTTCTCGCGGTTAAGCTAAACTAGATTGGTGTCAAGAGAAAGAGGGATTTATGACAGAGCAAGCCAACGCTCGCGATTTGTTTCGCGCTGCTTACGAACACCGCTATACCTGGGATGCCAATTTTCCCGGTTACAGTGCCGATATTGAACTCAAACAGGGCGACGAAGTATATACGGGTCATGTTTCCATCAAACCCGACATGAGCGTGGAAGTCAGCGGCATTGAAGATGAGGAAGTGCAGCAAAGCGTCTACACCCAAATGCGGGACATTGTTACCCACCGCAAACGCTCGACATTTGAAAAATCTCACGGCAAAAATAGCTTCACCCTCGGCGAGAAGGACAGCACAGACGCTGTGGACATCTTGGTGCAAGGCGACTCAATGGGGTCTAATTATAAAATCCGAGGTCTCTCAATTTGTCAAGTCAGCCGGGTGATGGGCCGCATGGCTTTCGTAATTGACACGCACAAAAGCTTAGAGACACCCGAAGGTTCTTTGGCCAGTCACTACGATGCCGTTTTCCGCAACCCGCAAACCGACGAAATCATCAAAGAACTCGAATTTGAAGATACCTTCGACAAGATAGGCGACTATTATGTCATGACCAAGCAAGTAGTTCGAGCAAAAGAAAAAGGTCAATTGACAACAACCGAGTTCAACTACTCCAACGTCAAACTGCTAGAACCAGCAGTAGTGTAGCGCGATCGAAAACCCGATTTCTTAAATAAAACGGGTTTTTTTGGATAACGTATCAGAATCAACTTGATTTGGCGGCAAGTAACGCTACGATCGAACGAGAGAGCTAATTGGGATCGAGCATCAGCGTGACAGAAACCGGGTTTCCTGCCGCGGGCTCACCTGAGTGCCTAAGTATTTTATCAAAAAACCCGGTTTCTTAAATCCCGCGCGGGTTGAGAATGCTGTCCTTGAGTCAAATCGAACTTTCATCAACTTCAAGAAATCATCACAGAGGCAAAATATGACACTAGCACTAACCAGAGATAACGTCGAAACAGTTCTCGATGAAATGCGTCCCTACCTGATATCCGACGGTGGCAACGTCGAACTCGTAGAAATTGACGGCCCAGTGGTACACCTGAGACTGCAAGGAGCTTGTGGCTCTTGCCCAAGTTCCACAATGACTTTGAGAATGGGCATTGAACGTCGCCTGCGCGAGGCTATCCCAGAAATTGCCGAAGTCGAACAGGTAATGTAATTAGTCAGTTGGCAATTGGCAGTTGGCAGTTGACGGTTGGCAGTTGGCAGTTGACGGTTGATTGTTGACTGTTGACTGTTACCAATTACCTGTTGACTGTTGACTGTTACCAATTACCAAATTTAATTGCCAATTACCAATTACCAAATTTAATTACCAATTACCAATTACCAATTACCAAATTCAATTACCAATTACTAAATTCAATGTCTCATCCCCTTTATGTAGCCTTCATTTGGCACCAACACCAACCGCTCTACAAATCCAGAGTATCAGCTAGCGCAGGAACAGCCCAGTACCGACTGCCTTGGGTGCGTTTGCACGGAGTCAAAGACTACTTGGATTTAGTGCTAATGCTGGCAAAATATCCCAAGCTTCATCAAACCGTAAACTTGGTTCCCTCCTTAATTTTGCAGATAGAAGACTGCATCGCAGACAGAGCATTAGACCCTTACTTGGCGGTGACATTAAAGCCAGCAGAAACTTTAAATAGCGAAGAACAAGAGTTCATTTTAGAACACTTCTTTGACGCCAATTATCACACCCTGATTCAGCCACACCCTCGCTACGCTCAACTCTACACTCAGCGGCAGGAAAAAGGCATTCAGTGGTGTTTGGAAAACTGGAAAGTGCAGGATTTTAGCGACTTGCTGGCCTGGCACAATTTAGCTTGGATTGACCCGCTGTTTTGGGACGACCCGGAGATTGCAGGGTGGCTGAAACAAGGACAAAATTTTAGTTTGGTAGACAGAAAAAACATCTACTCAAAACAAAAAGAAATCCTCGCTCGCATCATTCCCCAGCACCGTAAAATGCAAGCTGAGGGACAGTTGGAAGTTTCCACAACCCCTTACACGCACCCGATTTTACCGCTGCTTGCCGACACTAATGGCGGCCGCATAGCTATTCCAAACATGACGCTGCCACAACATAGGTTTCAGTGGGAAGAAGATATTCCCCGACACCTGAGAAAATCCTGGGAAATGTATCAAGATCGGTTTGATTGCCAACCGCGCGGTTTGTGGCCGTCGGAACAAGCAGTCAGCCCGGAAATTTTGCCATACATTGCCAAACAAGGCTTTAAATGGATAGTCTCGGACGAAGCAGTTTTGGGGTGGACAATTAAACACTTTTTCCACCGCGACGCGACAGGGAATGTCTACGAACCAGAATTCTTATATCGCCCTTACCGTTTAGAAACTCCTGACGGCGATTTAGCCATAGTATTTAGAGACCACAGATTGTCCGACTTGATCGGGTTTACCTACGGTTCGATGGAACCGGAAAAAGCAGCATCCGATTTAGTGGGACACTTAGAAGCGATCGGCAGAACTCTCAAACACCGACAGTCCGACGGTCAAACAGCTTTAGAAAATCCCTGGTTAGTTACGATCGCCCTAGACGGCGAAAATTGCTGGGAATTCTATCCCCAAGACGGCAAACCGTTCTTAGAATCCCTCTATCAAACTCTCAGCGACAATCCAGATATCAAATTAGTCACAGTCTCAGAATTTCTCGACCAATTCCCAGCAACCGAAACAATTCCTGCAGCCCAACTGCACACCGGTTCCTGGGTGGACGGTTCTCTGACAACTTGGATCGGCGATCCCGCGAAAAATCGCGCTTGGGACTTGTTAGGGGCTGCCAGACAAATGCTGGCAAACCATCCAGAGGCCACAGAAGAAAGCAACCCAGAAGCTTGGGAAGCGCTTTATGCGGCCGAAGGTTCCGATTGGTTCTGGTGGTTTGGCGAGGGTCACACGTCGAACCAAGATGCCATGTTCGACCAGCTATTTCGGGAACACGTAGCGGGAATTTACGAAGCTCTCGGCGAGCCCGTACCCCCGGAAGTGCGACGGCAAGTAGAGGTGCACGAGGCTCAAGGCGACCACCTGCCGCTGAGCTTTATTCACCCGGTGATTGACGGTATCGGCAACGAACAGGATTGGGACAAAGCCGGTCGGATTGAAGTTGGGGGAGCAAGAGGTACGATGCACCGGAGTTCGGCAATTCAGCGGCTTTGGTACGGGGTTGACCACTTGAATTTTTACATTCGCGCCGACTTCAAGGTAGGGGTGCGGCCGGGAATTGATTGCCCGCAGCAGTTAAATTTGTTCTGGTTTTATCCCGATCGCATCATGCACAACAGTCTGATTCCGCTGTCGGGTTTGCCTGACGAAGCACCGCTCAATTATCGGTACCACCATCAGTTAGAGATTAATTTGCTGACGAAATCGATTTGGTTTCAGGAAGCAGAAGAGGGCGATCAGTGGCAGCCCCGCATTAGCCGCGCTCAAGTGGGAGTGGATAAATGTTTGGAAGTAGCAGTGCCCTGGGCGGATTTGCAGATTATGCCCGACTGGCAGGTGAGGCTGATTGCGGTTTTATCGGATGGGAGTCGTTACTCTAGCTGTATGCCGGAAGATGCTTTGATTCCGATCGGAATGCCGTAAAAAGTCATTAGTGATCAGTCATTAGTCATTATGCTGTAGGGGCGGGTAGCACCAGCTTTCATAGAACTGACAACCCAAATAAATATAAACCCGCCCCCTGAATTAGTCATTAGTCATATTTTGAACCAACAAACAATTAAATAATTATCAAATTATATTAAATTGGAACTTCAACTCTGGCTACTTAATGCCTTGATAATTTCGATCGCGTCCGGCAGAGCTAAGGCTATAAAATTTCTTTGTAGTGAGGTCTTAATTTCTCCTCTAAAAGAGGACTTAAGTCCTGACTACCAAACATATAATAATGGTTAAGTTACCAGACATCATATCATTAGTCATGGGGAAATCAACAAACTAATGAGCCGCATTTTACTCTTGGTCGATCGCCACCAACAACTTAATTTGCCGATCGCCCACCTCAACACCGAGCATGAGGTGATCGTACTCGATCGCGCTTTAGATCCCAACTCCGAATTTCCCTTTCCCCAAATCGCTTTTGACTTGTGCATTCTCGACGAGGCAAATTTCGATCGCATCGGGCCGCTGGTAGAATCATTAAAAACTGCCGCCGAGCCGATCTTTTTACCGTTCTTGCTTGTTAGTAAATCCCAAACGCCTGCTCTTTTTGAGCAGCCATTTTCGCAGCAGGCAAAACAACTCGAAGGCAGAATAGACGATTTGATAGCAACTCCCCTCAATGCCTCCCAACTGCATTTGCGGGTAGAAAATTTGTTGGCCCGCAGGTGGCAGTCGCTAGAAATCCACAGACTTCAGGAAGTAATTAAAGAACAGACTTTTACAGAAAGTTTGTTAAAGGACTCGCTGCAAACGGCAAACGAAAACCTGCAACGGGAAATCGCCAAGCGGGCCCAGGTAGAAGCTGCACGGCGAGAAAACTCCTATCTCGACTTGTTGATGAATGCCATGCCAGATATTGTCTGCTTCAAAGATGGCGAGGGCAGGTGGCAGGAGGCAAATCAAGCGATATTGGAAGTGTTCGAGCTAGAAAAAATAGACTACCACGGCCTTAAAGATTTTCAGCTAGGAGAACTCAGCAGTTTTTACCGCGAGGCGCTACAGGCGTGCGAGGTGAGCGATCAAGAAGCGTGGGAAAAAGGTGAGCTTTCTAGGGGAGAAGAAGTAATTCTCCGCTCAAACGGTACTGTGAAAATCTACGATGTCATTAAAGTACCGGTATTTCACCCCGACGGCAGACGCAAAAGTATAGTGATTTTGGGTCGCGACATTACCGAACACAAGCAAACTAGAGACGAACTCGTGCGCTTGGCGTCGATTGTCGAGTCTTCCGACGACGGTATAGTCGGCAAAACCCTTGCTGGGACAATTCAGAGCTGGAATGCAGGAGCCGAGAAGATTTACGGCTACTGTGCCGCAGAAATCAAGGGGCAGTCGATCGAGATTTTAGCCATACCCGAACGTCCCAAGGAAATGCCTCAAATATTGGAAAATATTAGGGCAGGAGCCAGCATCGACCATTACGAAACCGTACACTTGCGGAAAGACGGTCAACAGATAGATGTCTCCCTGACGATTTCTCCGATTAAAGACGCGACTGGAGCGGTAACGGGCGTTTCGACAATCTCTCGCGACATCAGCGACAGCAAGCGAGTCGAAAAAGCCTTTGAACAACTCCGCCACCAAACAGAAATGATTTTGTTCTCCGCAGGAGAAGGAATTTGCGGGTTGAACAAAGAGGGAAAAATAACTTTTGTCAATCCTGCGGCGGTGAGAATGGCTGGGTGCGAATCGAAGCAATTGATCGATCGAGCACTCTATGAAAGCTTACACCGTGCACAGGAAGAATGCTCAAGGGCGATCGAGCAACTGTCACCAGCAACAGACATCAATTCAGGATCTGAACTTGTCCCACACTGCGCCGCACCGCAGGCGGGCAAACGGCTGCCGTCGAGGGTAAATTCTCAAATTTTAGCCACCTTGGAAGACGGAGAGGCGCGGCGCGTCACCGATGAGATTTTTTGGCGGCGAGACGGCAGCAGTTTTCCGGTTGAGTACGTTGTCGCTCCGATGCGAGAAGGAGGCGAAATTATTGGAGCTGTGGTGACTTTTAAGGATATCACGGAGCGGCTTGCCGTCGAGCGCATGAAAGATGAATTCATCTCTGTTGTCAGCCACGAACTGCGGACGCCCATGACCTCGATTCACGGCGCCCTCGGCCTCCTCAACAGCGGCCTGCTTGACGCTTACCCCCAGAAAGCTAAGCGGATGCTGGAGATTGCTGTCAGTAACACTGACCGTTTGGTGCGCTTGGTCAACGACATCCTAGATTTAGAGCGGATGGAGTCGAGTTACAGCACTGCGATCAAACAAACTTGCAATGTGGCTGAGCTGATGTTGCAGGCGGCTGACGAGATGCAGGGAATGGCTCAGCAGGCGGGAGTTACTCTGTCGGTGAAGCCTGTGGGGGCGCAATTGCAAGCTGTTCGCGATCAACTAATTCAAGCCTTGACAAATTTGCTCAGTAATGCAATAAAATTTTCTCCCTCCGGCGCTACAGTTTGGCTGAGCGCGGAGTTGACCCACAATCCGGATTTGGCAGAAAAAGCAGCGCACAAGTCGGTTTCGTCTCCGTCTTTGTTGTCTCCTGAGCCTGCCGCCGCGCCTCCGCATTTGCCAGTTCCGAGCTCGTGGTACATCGTGATTGCTGTGAAAGACCAAGGGCGGGGTATTCCGCCAGACAAACTGGAGATGGTCTTTGAACGCTTTCAACAAGTTGATGCTTCTGATTCTCGCCAGAAGGGAGGTACTGGTTTGGGGCTGGCTATTTGTCGCAGTATCGTGCAGCAGCACGGGGGGCGGATGTGGGTGGAGAGCGTTTTGGGGGAGGGCAGCACTTTTTTCTTAAGTCTGCCACTTCTCAGGGAGGGGTTTGCAACTGAAAGTTAATTTCTACCCAGGTGTACCCAACGTTACTGATTTTGTGCAGATTGTTCGATCGAGTAATCGACAAACAATCTCAGCCTTTTCTGCAGTTTGGGAACTGCGGGCAAAAAGCACAATTTGAGGTCGAAAAGCGGCTTTTTTTGGGTGGGATATTTTACAGCAACCCGGCCAGACGGTTAGGATATTCTTAATTGTTGAAACCCAGGCGGTCGATTGCAACGGAGGTCTTCTTTTTTCCTTATTTTTACCCGCTCACGAAGCCTCCGGCAGCCGAAGGGCCTTCAACATCTGCTATACAGTTTTGAAAATTTACTGTAAAGTCCGATCGGGTAACATAATTTGCTTTATAAAATATTCGCATTTCGCTTCTAATCTGTGATCAGTTCTCATTGCTAAAAAGATGTTAATTTTGACTGCCAAGCGCATCTTGGTTATTGACGATGCGGAAGATATTCGGGAAGTGGCTCAAGTCAGTCTTGAGATGGTGGGGGGCTGGGAAGTCCTGACCGCGAGTTCGGGTCGCGAGGGTGTTGCTAAGGCTCTTGCCGAACAGCCTGATGCGATTCTATTGGACGTGATGATGCCCGACCAAGACGGGCCTACTACTTTTCAACAGTTACAAGCTAATAAGGCTACGCAGCACATTCCGGTAATTTTATTGACCGCTAAGGCTCTGGCTGGGGACAGGCGGATGTTCGCGGATTTGGGGGTGGTGAGCGTGATTGCTAAGCCTTTTGAACCGATGTTTTTGGCGGCTCAGGTCGCTCAGGCTTTGGGCTGGGAGCAAGAATAGATCGATCGCCCGCATTGAATTATGCAGCTTTTCAAGCAGTAGTTTTGCAGGCAAAGAGAAGTAAAAAAACTTAGTTTCTTTGGTATGGTGCCGAGCGAGCGAATCGGGTGGATCGGACAGGATATATGTAGCGACTTAGACGCCGTGCCTTTCGTCCTGTCAGCTTAAGACTAAAAGCCTCAGTCCGGTATCAGTTTCAACCCTGTCGGCTTGGGGTGAAATTGATACCAATTAGGGATGCCTAAATCCCTATTGGTAGTGCGTTCATTTAACCGAATTCGGACTCAGCCATGAGCTCAGTATTCCTACTTATTTATCGGGAAAATATAAGCTGGCAGGATTATTTTACTTTTTGTAACAACTCACTCATCTTCATAAGTTCTTCAGGTTTTAGTTTTAAGTTTAAGCACATGGTCAGGGATCGCTCCTGACTGTTGGCAGACACATTGGGAGAAGACGACTATGCCCTCAGCTTACATTTTGCTACTAATAGTTTCTCTGGCAGCAGTCTGGGTTTACTGGCAAACCTCTCAAGATATTTTTGTTCTTGTGGCTTGGGCAGGGCTGGGTTGTTTTATTTGGGGTTTTTCTTGGGCTCCTTGGAGCGTTCAGCTTTTGATTGTGGTGTTGCTGTTGGGCATCCAAAAGTGCTACTTGCGAGACGCTCAAAGCTGTGAGTGAAAGAGATTTTTTATTTTTGTGCCTGGAATTGAGATGTGCAGGCATTCGTGAATCTCTGTAATGACTTGGTTATCGCTTCATATCTTCAAAAAAGGTTTAAAATATCATGAATAGTTGCCCTTGTTGCTCCTCTAAATTGCTCCGCCACGCTCGCCACAATCGCGTTTATTGGTTCTGCTCACACTGCTGGCAGGAAATGCCGGATCTGTCGGAGATGATTTTACTTAACACCGTGCGGAATCACAAACGCGACGGTTTGGTGAAACATCCGGCTTTGACTCCTAAATTGAGGATGTTTGATTCTGTAGAAATTGCTTAGTTTGCTGGAGTTAGTCTCGCGATAAATATTGAGACAGAAAAGATTTTTGATTGTGCCATCTGTGGGATTTTTTGATAAAAAATGCAAAAGCCCCTTCCGTGTGAAGTGAAGGGGACTTATTAGCGGGGGGCTTTTGCACTTGTGATGGGGTCGATCGCCCGACTGAATTTCAGCTATTGTATGCAGTTAAGCTGATTACATCAAACCGATTTGAGAGAGAATGCCTTGACCGGTGATGAATTCGGTAGCTAGGCCGATAACGAAGCCCAACATTGCCAAACGGCCGTTCCAGGTTTCAGCAAACTCAGTGAAGCCAACTTTTGCGTCTTTGTTTTCCATGACCAGAAACCTCGTTTAATTTCAACCTTATGTAACTAAACTTAACACAGCAGTACAAAGTTTGCAACATATTTTTACATTTACTGTTCAAATGCCGGAGATAAGGGGGATGAGCCCGCAGCGAGAGGGGCTCGCGGGGAGGGGGAGATTGACATCGAGCTTGGCTGTCTGCTAGGCTTGAGCGACATAATTGGGTCATCAAAATTCCAGTGCCGAGCGTGGGCTGCTGTCTCACCTATCGTATATGTATCTTTTTTTATACATATGCTTCAATATGTGATTAGTAAATAACATTGCTAAGTATTTATCTAAATATCTATTGCAGTTGTCTATTAATCTCATATAGATGTATACATATAAGAATATTTACATATACGGTAGATGAGACATCAGCTCACACCGAGCGTCACCTGAAAAGTGTTTGCTTAGTGTGAGTTGTTCTCATTTATGAATTTACAGAGAAAAAATTATCCACATAAGATAAGTAAATTAGAAGTAGCATTAATCCCTACTTTTAAATCTTATTTGTTTGGGAATATTCATCTCTTGCCAATCCTTAAGCAACACTCCTTATGTGCTGGATAACTGATGTTTCAACGCTGTTGTAAACAAGCACCAGGAAACCGAAATGAATCCAAAGCAGAAGCATAACAAGAAGCACAAACTGATCGATGATTATGGTCAGAACTGTTGGTGGTGCGGTAAATGTCTCCCAAAAAATCAACTGACTATCGAACATTTGCGCCCCAAAAGTCGCGGTGGATCTGACTGTATAGAAAACCTACGACTTGCTTGTCTTTCATGCAACCAGTCTCGCGGAAACAGTCTCTACCCTCCCAACTGGGTAAAGGGTAATTGTTTATAGGTAACATCTTAGTTTACAAACCCGGTTTCTTTAAAAAACCGGGTTTTCCGAAAAATTCAGAACCTTTAATGTAGCAACAAGAAAGAAAATTCTGGAAAAACAACACATGGCTATTAGCAATCGCGAACGAGTTGACAGAGCTTTAAACCTCTTATGTCAGGGATTGTATCCTTATCTTAAACAGGAAATGCAGGGAGTTTACAGCAATAGCTGGGAAAAAGAGGCTAAGTCCTGCTTACCTAAGCATAAACCATTGAAACAAAAATCAGCAGACAGTATTCTGAGTGAAGATGTTGCGATGCTGCTGTTAGTCATGTCAAAGCAGTGGGATAAAGTTTTCAACGAAAAGCTAAATTCTACAGGAAACGGCCTGGTAACTGAACTTATCCAAGTCCGCAACGATTGGGCACACCAAGTCCCATTTTCCACCGCTAACACCTATCGCGCCCTGGATAGTATTGCCCGACTACTAAAAGCTGTCTCCGCACCACAAGCCGATATTAAAGAAGTAGAAAAGCAACAGCAAGAAGTCCTGCGACTCCTGTCTCAAGAACAAACTCGTCAAGAAAATCGCCATTTTTCTGCTGAAGAAGACCGCATTAGAGAAAGATTGAGCGATTTACTAAAACGGCTACCTTTTCAGGAAGCGGATCTGCTAAATCAGGCACTCACTCACCGCTCTTACCTTTACGAAAATCCTAAAGCAGTCAGCAAAGACAACGAGCTATTAGAATTTCTAGGCGATGCCTTGCTGACTTTTCTAAGCGGCGAATATCTCTACCGCCACTACTCCGATAAAAATGAAGGTGAACTAACTCGCCTCCGTTCCTTGTTGGTGGAAGACAAGCAATTGGCAAAGTTTGCTGTCACCTTGGATGTCGGTCAGTGGATGCTGCTAGGCAGGGGTGAAGCAACAAATGGAGGCACTGCTAAAGAGTCGTTGCTCAGCAACACTTTTGAAGCAATTATCGGCGCGTATTTTCTCGATTCTGGCATTGAGGCAGTCCGCGATTTTGTAGAACCGCTATTTACCCTAGTAGTGGAAGAAATTATTTCTTCTGGGCCAGAACCAGACTCTAACATTCCTGTAGACCCAAAAAATCGGTTTCAGGAATGGGTACAGCAGAATATCGGGCCAATTACCCCTCAATACATCACAATCAACGAGGCAGGGCCAGATCACGCTAAAGAATTTACTGTTGAAGTGCGCGTAAATAGTAAGGTGTACGGTCAAGGAAGTGGTCGCAGTAAAAAAGAAGGTGAAAAACGTGCGGCTGAAGACGCACTTAAAAAACTCAGGCTAATATAGAAACGTTTTCCATGCTATTAATTTCCCAGCAAGTCCAGACATCAAAATGTACAAACTTCCAAAATTTAAAGATGAATCGCTCTTGCAACGCGCTTTAACCCACCGTTCCTATGTTAACGAACACCCCGAAGCAGGCGAACATAACGAGCGACTAGAATTCCTCGGCGACGCCCTGCTAGGTTATCTAGTTGGCGAAATCTTGTACAAGCGCTATGAAGATTTTAGCGAAGCTCAATTAACTCGGTTGCGCTCTGGATTAGTCGATCAGAATCAGCTAGCAAAGTTTGCTGAGCAACTAGGTATAGGCAAGTTAATGCGCCTGGGAAAAGGGGCAGAACAAGATAAAGGTCGCCAAAATCCCTCTTTGCTTTGCGATACTTTTGAAGCGATTATTGGTGCGTACTATCTCGACTCAACCATTACACCTGTCCGCGCCTTTGTTAAAAAGCTGTTTATTCCAGTTGCTGATAGTATGATTTACCCTCAGTCCGATGCTGGGCAAAAAAACCTTGTAGACTCTAAAAATCGATTTCAGGAGTGGGCTCTGGCAAAATTCGGTCAAAACCCCGAATATTCAATCATTGACGAGGAAGGCCCAGATCATGCTAAAGAGTTCACTGCTCAAGTGTATGTCAGCGGTAAAATATACGGTGTTGGCCGGGGTCGCCGTAAACAAGATGCTGAGAAAAATGCGGCTGAAGATGCGCTAGCAAAGCTGAAAAAACGCGGACTGATCTAAATTTGAAAACATCGGTAAAAACTACTAGCTTTTTTGTGCGATACGGCAGTTGGCAAAGCCCTCGAAGACGATCGCCCGAATTGATTGCCAGAGGACACAATGGGCTATAATCAAGACTTGCGTAAGTGTTACCGCCGTCGATCGAGGGTTGCAAGGGCAGAAATTCGTTGACGAGTACCTGAGTGTCGATCGTAATTTTGGGAAATATCAGAGCAATTCATGTCTACTCACAACTCGACTACCCTAACTGTTGAAGAAGCACAGCAAATCCTCAAAGATTTCACTTGTCTGGATATGCAATCTGTAGCATCGCCGCTGGAAAAACAGGCACTCCGTCAAGCGATTTTGCTGGTAGCAAGTTTGTCGGATTATCAAATGTTGGGAGTGTGCGCTGCTTCGACGGATGAGGGGTTTTTAGCTTTAGAAGCTTATTTAAAAGCTTTGGGATATCAAGCTGTTTTAGATCCCAATGCTGTCTCGACCTTTGCTGGTTCGGTTTATATTAAGTTCAATACTTTGAAGGGGTCGTATTATGTTGATGGCTATCCCGGAACTTACCGGGGCGTTTTGATTTCGTGTCAATCTTCCTTTGAAGGTGGAGTTAGCGGAACTTACGGTCATTTACCTCTCGATTTATTTGTTGATTAATCGGGCATAAGGCATAGGGCATAGGGCATAGGGCATTGGAACAAAAAACTAACAAAAAACAACAGTCAACAGTCAACAGTCAACTGTCAACTGTCAACTTACCGATTACCAATTAACCCTTGCCAACGATCAATTCTGCCTCTGGTGCCGGTGTGGTTTCTTCCGGTGGCAGTCCCAAAATATCGCTGTACAAGTTGATGTATTTCCGGGCAGAAATATCCCAGCTAAAATCTTCTCTCATGCCGCGCTGTTGCAGTTCTCTCCACTTATCTTTGTAGCGGAAACCTTCCCAAGTTCTGATCATGCAGGTGAACAAGTCCAGGGGTTCGTAGCGATCGAAACAGTAACCGGTACCGGTATTGTCGATCGGGTTGTTGTGGGAAACGGTATCGACTAAACCGCCGGTGCGACGAACCATTGGCACGCACCCGTAGCGGAGGGCGAGCATTTGGCTAATGCCGCAGGGCTCGAAACGGCTGGGCATCAGGAAGCTGTCGCAGCCTGCGTAAACGCGCCGAGAGAGAGCCTCGTTGTAAAGTAGTTGGGTGGACATCCGACCGGGATAGCGGGCTGTCATTTGCCAGAGTTGGGTTTCGTAGTAGCGATCGCCCGTTCCAAGTACAATAAATTGAGCGTCCGTATAGGCCATGAACAGATCGAGCATTTGAATTATCAAATCCAATCCCTTTTGTTCTACCAGCCTTGTCACCATGCCGATCAAAAAGGCATTTTTATTTACTTCCAAACCGACTTCTTCTTGCAGCGCAATTTTATTAGCGGGGCGCTTTTCAATAGTATCAACACTAAATTGTTGATGGAGGTACTTGTCAGTTGCTGGGTTGTAAGATTCTGTATCAATTCCGTTCAAAATGCCCGATACTTTACCGCCGAGGTAAGACAGCAAACCTTCCAAAGTTTCCCCATAAGCTGGGGTTTTGATTTGCTCGGCGTAAGTCGGTGAAACTGTATTTACTCGATCGGCAAACTGTACTGCGGCAGCCATTGTATTGTGACCTTGCATATACCAAGGACACCAAGTCATCTGCTCCAAACGCCAGCGCCACGGCCCTTGATAAGCTAAATTGTGAATAGTAAAAACTGTGCTGATATCGGGGTCTTGGCTCATCCAAACAGGTATCATCCCCGTATGCCAGTCGTGACAGTGGATAATTTGGGGCTTCCAATGATTCCAGGCAAATTCAGCCGCAGCATTGGCAAAGAAAGTGAACCTCCAATCTTCATCTAAACCGCCGTAAACGCGGCGCGGCAAGAAAGATGGATGTTGTAATAAGTATAAAGGTACATCGGTTCCCGGCAAAACAGTTTCAAACACCGAGAAGCTTTGGAACATGGCCGACCCATCCCAAACAGGTTTTTTGGGAACGTCCATTTTGTCGGGAACGAAACCGTAGTAGGGCATGAAGATGCGGACATCGTGGCCCATGCGCCGCAGAAATTTCGGCAAAGCGCCGACGACATCGCCCATACCGCCCACTTTGGCGAGGGGTGCTGCTTCGGCGGATACAAATAAAATACGCATTATTTTTTTGTGTTCCTTGAGATTGTTAGTCTAGATTAAGTTTAAAGGGCGAGTGGCACAATATTAACGCGCCGTCCAAAAACAAGTATAAATCTGAGTTGCTGTAGCGATCGCAGTTTACTCAAGAATGCGATCGCCCTTTTTCCATCCGCGTCGCTGTGCGGTGAAAAAAATAGTGATCGCCCGGACTCCCCTCCCGCGACAATTTCCACGATATAATCAAATTTATATGTCACTTTCTGAATGAGGGTAAACATCAAAAATGGTAGGCAGTTTGAGAATTTTTACGCATTAGTAAAACTGAACGCAAAGCCATCAGTATGTATAGTCATTTCAAATAAGTATGAGACACTCTTTATGCACAATAAGCACGAATAACTTCATCAAGAGATGTGTTAGG
>NZ_JAUBVF010000140.1:0-2495 GCF_036705685.1 Microcoleus sp. AT3-A2 | reverse complement strand
GTGCGATTCGTTCAGTCGAAACCGTGAAAACGGGGGATAACTGGCTTCTATGGGGTAATCCTTAAAAGGATTGAGTTCGCACTTTAATCCCCTGTAGATGACAACTGAATTACCTTGTATGTGACTGCAAGTACCCTAGAAAGCAGAAGTCATACCCTACAAGTGCAGTAGTGACAGCACTACCCCTACTGAGGAGATTGGTTATCAAAATTGGTAAAGCGGGGTAGAAAGGTGGTAACTGCGAACTGTACGCAGAACACCATCGAGCATGAATTTATGAGTAAAGCTGCGGCTTGAATCCACGTCTGAACCATCGTGATGCTTAATGGGCTACGACAGTTATTGCCCAAGCCAAAAGGCAAAGATAACGGTGCTGGCAATTGCAGGTCTGACCAGTATGCACTACCCATAAACTCGGTGGAAAGTGGGACTCTAAGGATTCAGACAAAAGGTGATTTGGAACGAAGTAACCCCTCAAAATCTCTCAGAATGGTCGAAATCTGAGCAGGAAACCATCCGCATGAATCGAGGGGAAGGATTGTCTAAGAAGCCAAAGCTTTGAGTAATATCGAAGATATGCTGACGTAGACACTTTGACTCAGATTGTAAAGGTGTAATTAGTAATGTATAAGTCTAAAACCGAACAACAGTTCAGGGTGGAATGGGAGAATGACATCCCTATCTGTATAGGTCAAGAGTCAAACCAGCAATGGAGAGACATCAACTGGAAACAGGTAGAAAGAGTCGTCTACAAGTTACAAACACGCATTTACAAAGCCAAAAGTCGTGGTGATTACAAAGCTGTCCGCAGGCTTCAAAAGACTCTGATAAATTCACGGTCAGCCAAGCTACTAGCTACCAGAAAGGTAACACAAGATAATCAAGGTAAGAAGACGGCAGGAGTGGATGGAATTAAATCTCTATCCCCAGAAGCACGTCTCAAACTTGCAGGACAATTACAACTTACGGATAAAAGTAGAAAAACTCGCAGAGTATGGATACCCAAATCCAATGGTGAAAAACGTCCACTTGGAATACCCACAATCAGGGACAGGGCAACTCAAGCCTTAGCTAAGTTAGCACTCGAACCGGAATGGGAAGCCATATTTGAGGAAAATTCCTATGGTTTTCGTCCGGGTAGAAGCTGCCATGATGCTATAGTCGCAATCTACATACATATCAACCAAAAGCCTCGATATGTATTGGATGCGGATATCGCTAAATGCTTCGATAAAATCAATCATCAAGCGTTGCTAAAGAAGATTAACAGCTTCCCAAGAATGCAAAAGCAGATCGAGGCATGGCTTAAATCTGGTGCAATGGATGGAAACCAACTCTTCACGACCGATGAAGGTACTCCTCAAGGTGGGGTAATATCCCCCTTACTGGCAAATATAGCCTTACATGGTTTAGAAAAGCTGGTTAAAGAGTATGTCAAATCAATCGATATGAAGGATGTCAACGGCTACAAAATTAGACCGAGAGACAAAGTGAAAGCCACTGCACTAATCAGGTACGCTGATGACTTTGTGTGTATGCACGAAGAAAAAGAAGTTGTCGAAGGTTGTCAGAGAATTATATCCGAATGGTTAGCCGAAATGAAATTAGAATTAAAACCAA
This sequence comes from Microcoleus sp. AT3-A2, assembly GCF_036705685.1. Classification (NCBI taxonomy): domain Bacteria; kingdom Bacillati; phylum Cyanobacteriota; class Cyanophyceae; order Oscillatoriales; family Microcoleaceae; genus Microcoleus; species Microcoleus sp. AT3-A2. The sequence goes on along the minus strand of NZ_JAUBVF010000140.1, from coordinate 875 downwards.
GCAAAACCAGAATCTGTCACACACTCGAAGCAGTAGAAGACCAAAATGGTTTTAACTTTCTTGGCTTTAACATTCGACAATATCCCACTGGCAAATATAGAAGTGCCAGAAATTCAAACGGTAATCCACTAGGATTTAATACGCTCATCACCCCAAGCAAAGAAAAAAGAGCCACCCACCAGAAAAAACTGGGAGAAGTGATAGACCGTCAGCTTAACGGAAAACAGTCCGAATTAATACTTGAACTTAATCCAATTATCAAAGGCTGGTCAAACTACTACTCCCATGTTGTCAGTCAGGAAACATTCGGCAACATGGATTATCTAGTCTGGCAAAAATTAAAAAGATGGGCTATTCGTCGTTGCCCAAAAAGCAATAAGTACGAAATATTCTCAAGATATTGGAAAACAGTAGGCACGGACAACTGGAGATTCTGCACGACCGAAGGATTGAAGTTAGCCAAACACGGCGAGACAGAAATCACAAGGTTCGTCAAGGTTCAAGGTAACAGAAGTGTTTATGACGGAGATTTTACCTACTGGGGAACCAGACTGGGAAAACATCCTGAAATTCCAATGAGAATGGCAAGGCTACTCCAAAAGCAGAAAGGAAAATGTGCGTACTGCGGACACTATTTCAAGCAAGACGATGTTATGGAAATTGACCATATTCAACCAAAATCTCAGGGAGGGAAAGACCAATATGGCAATCTCCAACTTCTTCATCGTCATTGCCATGATACAAAAACTGCCAGCGATGGTAGTTATGGTGCTTGTGTAAAAAGCTCAGTCAAAGAGGAGCCGGATGAGGTGAAAGTCTCAAGTCCGGTTCTGAATGAGAGGTGGGGAAAGTGATTTCCCCATCGACTCTAACTC
>NZ_JAUBVF010000072.1:0-30263 GCF_036705685.1 Microcoleus sp. AT3-A2 | reverse complement strand
AAAGCCTTTTAAGTGGACATATAAGGGTAAAGTCTTGGCGGCCTAATAGTCTGTGTATTTACGCCGAGCTGTACTAGCGGCTTCTGTGCGGGGGCTTCCTCTCATGGGTTACATTATTCTTTATCGGGCGATAGACAGTGGAATTGAAATTATCAGGGTGGTGAGGGGAGAACGGGATTTACCATCGCTATTTTCTGATGAGGATGAGCATCCATGATATTACCAACAGTCAGCGACAAGACAGTCGTGTCCCTACCCCCATTAATTGTAGGGACACGGCACTGCCGTGTCCTCTATATTATTCCGATGCAAACGGAAACGATATGACTAACAGTTAGAGTGTTTGCCAAATGTAAGGTGCGCTTAGGAACGGGCAAGATGCCCGTTCCACAAAGAATGAGTTTTCTTGTGGGGTAGGCCCGAAAGCCCGCCCATAAAAGGGTTTATCGCCCGCTAGCTAAAGCCTCCCGCAATTTGCGGCCCCGCGATTTATCCCGAAGTTCTGGAGTTGCCATCCGCAACACAAAATCCAGCAACCAAGGCGCAATTCGGTGACACCAAACTGCTAGATGACTTTGCCATCCTACCAAGATTTCCGGCGCATCTTTGTGCAATCCCGCGACAAGTGCTAGGGCAACTTTTTCGGGAGTTGTGGGCACTACCCACCGGAATTGTTCCAAGTCTCGCACCATGTCGGTATCTGTTAGAGATGGCAGCAAAGCTGTGACTCGAACATTGTACTGAGTTAACTCGCTACGCAAAGCTTGGGTGAATCCCAAAATGGCAAATTTGGTAGCAGAATAAGTCGCCATTGTCGGAGCGGCAATTTTGCCCATTAAGCTGGAAACATTGACAATTGTTCCCTCTTTTTGAGTCGCCATTCGCCGAGCTATCAAGCGGGTAATTGTGTAGGTTCCGAGCAAGTTTAAGGCGATTTCTTCCTCGATTAACGGCAGCGGGGAACGCAAGAATGATGCTTGGTGGGCGACGCCTGCACAGTTGACTAGCAGGTGAATCGGGCCGCAATCTCGCCAAGCTTGGGCGATCGCAATATTTACCGCTACTGACTGAGTTAAATCCAAAGCTAACGGCACTACTTCTGTGCCAAAAAGATCGATTTCCTCTGCCAGTTCAATTAATTGCTTGCGGTTGCGCGCCACAATCAACAAACGTTTGACTCCTTGTCTCGCTAATTCCAGGGCGATCGATCGCCCAATTCCGCGCGAAGCTCCTGTAACAAGAGCTGTTTTTCCTTGAAGTTGCATAGATTAAACCTTTTGGTAGATGCTCACTGCGGCACGGAGTTATGAGTTGTGAGTTGTGAATTATTAGCTATGAGTTGGATGTTTTGGCGGTAACAACTCATAATTCATAATTGTTGAAAAGGCTATCTTGTTCCGATAGACCTCATTTACTTGTGGGGTTAACTCAAAACTAAAAACTTTTGAATCGCTAACGTGCGCGTGAGCTGAACTAAACTTTTGGTTTGCCAGAAATCAGTTAATTATCTGGTCTTTTAACCTCATGCCAGCAGACAAAGCTGAGATGGGCAAACCTAGTCATGAATCCTGGCCAAGCGGGCTTTATTACCGCTTTTATTCAGTTCGCGGAGGCGCACTTAGCCTGTGTAGCCGCGAATAAACTGGCCGGGGATTGGTGATCCGCGAATTTGTCATTTACCGGGGTTGGAGAACCCCTCTTTGTTCAGTCCGTGAAGGCGGACTTTGCCTGTGTAGCTGCGAGTAAACTGGCCGGGAATATTCGCCGGGATTGGTTATTCGCCAGGGCTTAATTACCCCTCTTTTTTTAGTCCGCAGAGGCAGACGATATCCTGTGCAACCGCGACTTACAATCGCCGGGGATTCGTGCGAATTGGCACAGGATAATTGAGCAATGCAGATTATCAATTCCACACCTCCTAGATATGAGAATTTCCTATCTACACACACCTTAACAACTTGACAGAGAAGCGGCAACAATTTTTAATAAATCTTCCGCAACACTTCTTTACAATTTTCTCATACTGCCGATTTCCAAGTGCCGTGAAAGCCCAAAGGTATGACACCGGGCAATTCTAGCTTGCAAACAGGTTCGCGGGAAAGTCCGTCGCTGTCAAATATCCAGACTTCGCTGCTGTCAGAATTGCCGTCGTAAATAACTGTTACTATCCAACCTTTCTCCGAGGAAATATCTGGAACGTATATGGGTTCAGCAGGATAGCGATTTTCGCCACAGTCGGCAATTGTGAGATTGCGGGTTTGCGTGTCCAAACGGGCGATCGCGCCATAACGTTCCCGTACAATATCAACGTCAGGCCGATACATTGCCAGATAAATATATCGCGAGTCTTGCCCTATTTCTGAAGCAGGTACGATCGGAAATTCGCAAGGTTGATCCAACAATTCTTCGGCTGCTGTCACTTTCCCCGTCTGAGGATTGAGATGCACCCGCCACAGAGTCCCCTCCGCATCGGTGCGAGTTTCACCCGCCGCTACTTCTTTCAGCCGCTGATTAGTTTGAAAGTCAGCGAAGCGCACAAAATCTACAGCCACCGAACCATCTTCCTTGACAAAACCGTTAGCAAAATGCCACTGAAACCAAGAATCGGTTTCGCCGCGACTAACTAAAGAGAGAGTTTCAGAGTCAACAACTAATATCTGCGTTCCTAACTCGGGTTTCCATTCAAAAGACTCGCTGTAACTGCTAATTCCAGCTAAAACTGGTAAAGGTTTTAGCCGCATCGGTGGCACAAAAAATATGAGATACTTCCCTGCAAAAACAAAATCGTGGATCATCGGAATTCCATCTAAAGCAACTGTTGCTTTTTGGAATATTTTGCCTGTACTATCGCTTTTATAGAGATTCAACTTTGTACTAGCACCCTGTGTAATTCCAAAGTTAAAAATATTCCCAGTAATCGGGTCGCGCTTGCAGTGAGCTGAATAAGAAGATCCGCTCTCTAAACTTCCTAAATCGTCCGTTCCCTGAGTTTCCAGAGTTTGCAAATCGAGGCTGTGAGGCAAGCCGCCTTCCCACAAAGCTAAAAGGCGATCTGGCAAAGCTAAAACTGAAGTATTGGCAGCATTTTTAACAGATTTAGTCCACCGCAACCACGCAGGCACCGGTGCTGTCATGCCATAATTACTGTAGAGAAATTTATCAGCTTTTTCCTCAGCTTGATATCCCGCTGTCTGCACGTAGCGATAAACAGCAGCAGCACCGGCATCGGTAAAATGTACCGCCAAAATTGCACCGTCGCCATCAAACCAGTGTCCCGCAGCAACACCGCCGCGTTCCAAACGTGCGGGCCCGTTACGGTAGAGAGTGCCGCGCAATCCTGCGGGAATTTTACCGCTTTTAATGAATAGCTGAGTCAGCGGAAACTCTGCAGCAGGACGGGCTAAAGCTTGAGCCCAAGATTTTTTAGCTGAGATTTTAGTGTCGGTTTTCATTGTAAACTCGCAATTTTAAACTGATATGGCAGAGATTTTGCTATACAATTATAGCAAAAATTACCTAACAGCTATGACTCTCCGCCGCCGCGCTCTGCTCACAACTTTTGGGCTGACTGCTATTGGTACTCAGCTTTTGCCGCTCGCCCAAACTAATCTATCTCCCCAAAGTGCGATCGTTAAGCCGCGCCGCCTGCAAATCGGCGACACAGTAGCTTTAATCAATCCTGCTGCTTTCAACTACAAAAAAGAAATCGAGGACTTTTTTAAAGTTATCGAAAAGCTGGGTTTAAAAGTTAAATTGGGAGAGCATTTTTACGATCGCTACGGCTATTTAGCCGGCAAGGATGCCGATCGCGCCGCCGATGTCAACGCAGCCTTTGCCGATGACTCAGTGCGAGCTATTTTTACCGGGATGGGCGGCTGGGGCTGCGGTCGGATATTGCCACTCCTAGATTACAATATTATCGGCAACAATCCCAAAATTATTATGGGATTCAGCGATATTACCGCGCTGTTATTGGCGATTTATGCTAAAACTAATAGAGTTACTTTTCACGGCCCGTTAGGTGCGTCAACTTGGAGTCCCTTTACAGTAGATTACGTCAAAAAAGTTTTGTTTGACGGAGGTTCTGTGACGATGCAAAACTCCAAAAGCGTGCAAGTTCAAACAATCGGGCGGGGCACAGCTAGGGGAAAACTAATCGGCGGCAATTTATCAGTAATCGCAGCAATGGTGGGTTCTGCATATTTACCGCAGTGGGAAAACAGTATTTTGTTTGTCGAGGAAGTTGGCGAAGAAGTTTATCGCATCGATAGAATGTTGACGCAGCTTAAATTAGCGGGCATTCTTGATAAAATATCAGGTTTTATTTTCGGACAATGTACCAAGTGCGAAGCTGAAAAACCCCAAGAGTCCCTAACCTTGCCTCAAGTCTTATCTGACCACATTCGCCCTTTAAATATTCCCGCGTGGTATGGTTCAATGGTGGGACACATCCGGGAACAGTTCACTTTGCCGATCGGCCAAGAAGTCGAAATCGACGCTGACTCTGGTACAATTAAATTGTTAGAATCCGCTGTCAGCTAAATCTTGAACTCTTCTGGATATTACCGAGGCAGAGCCTCTGGATCTGCGTTTCTCGGCAGAGCCAGGGAACGAGAAATAAATTAAACACAAAATTAGAAATATCGTGAAAAAAATCGCACAATTCATTAAACCCTTAACAGTGATAATATTGACAATTCTTTGCATCTTGCCGCTCAATGCCTGTGCTGCGGCAGAAGCAAGTAAAACCGCCAATGACGACCAAATTTATCAGCAGCGAACAGTCCACAATCCAGACGGCATCGGCAAATTTTACATGGGTCGAGAAATTGCCCAAGTCATGGGATATCAAGGCGCTAGTTGGCTAGAAAGACCGTCTCGCGGCATGGAAGAAAAATCAGCTCGATTAGTCAACAATCTCGATTTAAAACCCACCGATATTGTAGCAGACATTGGAGCGGGAACGGGATATTTTAGCTTTCGCATCGCTCCCTTAGTTCCACAAGGAAAGGTTTTAGCAGTTGACGTGCAGCCGGAAATGATTAATTTTCTGGAATTGAATAAACAAGAAAAAAATATCGCTAACGTTGAGCCAGTTTTGGGCAGTATCGACAATCCGAATTTGCCGGAAAACAGCGTAGATTTAGTTGTGATGGTTGATGCTTATCACGAATTTGCATATCCCAGAGAAATGATGCAAGGAATTGTGAAAGCACTCAAACCGGGAGGCCGCACGGTATCGATCGAGTATCGCGGCGAAAACCCGTTGATTCCCATTAAAGGTTTGCACAAAATGACGCAGAAGCAGGTGAAAAAAGAAATGGCCGCCGTCGGTTTAGTATGGAAAGAGACAAAAGATATGTTGCCCCAGCAGCATTTGATGGTGTTTGAGAAAAAATCTCAAATTTAGCAGCCAAATAGAGCGATTCTCTACCATTTTTACTGAGTTTTGTCAAGGTACAAAAGACGTATTTTTGAGGCGCGCAGGCGATCGGTCAAAAATTCTAAGCCTTAAGTAACCCTTAAGAGAGACATTTTACTAAAAATACCATTTACAATTAAAAATTGATAACCCAGAGGCGCTTCCTTCATTTTTCAAGCGAAGAAGTGTCGCTATTAAGAAGTACCAGCGTGAACATTCCAAGTTCCATCCTCACCATGCTCGCCGGCATCGGAGTGACTCTGATCAGTCTCTGGTACGGGCAGAATCACGGTTTGATGCCGATCGCCGCCTCTGACGAAGCATCCGACATAGACGCACTTTTCAATACAATGATGACCATTTCCACTGGACTATTTATCATGGTCCAAGGAATTCTCATCGTTGCTGCAATTAAATATCGCCGCCGTCAAGGAGACAACACAGACGGGCCGCCTTGGCATGACAACTTTCCCTTAGAAATTCTTTGGACAGCCGTGCCAGCGGTGATTATTTTAGGAATCGGAGTCTACAGTTTTGAGATTTACAACTCAATGGGAGGCCTCGATCCGATGGGCAATCATGACCACGGCACGATGCAAGCGCACTCTAAAATGCGGGGAAGTGCGATCGCAGCCACACTCTCAGATACACCCCAAAACGCCCCTCAAATTCCGTCTAGAAAACTTGTTGCTCTAGGCGTCGGCGCTTCCCCAGAAAATGAAGACAAACCAGCAGACTTAGTTGTAAATGTCACAGGTTTGCAGTACGCCTGGATTTTTAGCTATCCAGAAAGCGGCGTTAGTTCTGGCGAACTGCATATGCCAGCAAACCGCGACGTACAGCTAAATATCTCAGCTCAAGACGTGCTGCACGCATTTTGGCTGCCGGAATTTCGCCTCAAACAAGATGCAATTCCCGGTCGGCCGAGCGAACTGAGATTTACACCAACTAAAACCGGCGAATACCGGGTTGTTTGTGCTGAATTGTGCGGCGCTTATCACGGAGCGATGAAAGCTGTAGCAGTCGTTCACACGCCCGAAGAATTTGACACTTGGCTGCAAAGCCAGCAAGTTGCTAGCAGTCAAAACTTAGAGCAAGCAGTTGCAGTCAATCCTGGGGAATTGTCAGACGGAGAATTTTTGGCTCCCTACGTCAGGGAAATAAAAATTAATTCCGAAGCCCTAGAACAACTTCACCCAACTCATCACTAAAAATAGTCATTAGTTCTGGCCACTGGGTATTTTATCCTGAGCTAATAACTAATGACTAATAACTAATGACTAATAACTATGACACAAGCACAGTTCCAAGAAAGTGCAAACACTGAGGCTCGCGGAACAGCGCCCGCCGATAGACATTGGCGCGACTACTTCACTTTTAATACCGACCACAAAGTCATCGGTATTCAATACCTGGTAACAACATTTATTTTCTATTTAATCGGCGGCGTGATGGCAACTTTGGTGCGAACAGAACTCGCCACCCCCGACTCCGATTTTGTCACCCCCGAACTCTACAACAGTTTATTTACTGTTCACGCGACGGTGATGATCTTCCTGTGGATCGTACCCGCCGGAGCCGGATTTGCTAACTTTTTGATCCCCTTAATGATTGGGGCAAAAGACATGGCATTTCCCAGGCTAAATGCCGTTGCCTTTTGGATGATTCCCGTAGGCGGCGTGTTGCTGTTGAGCAGTTTTTTGGTAGGAGCTCCGCAAGCGGGTTGGACATCCTATCCGCCTTTGAGCTTAGTTACTGCTCAAGCCGGAGAAGAAATTTGGATTCTCAGCGTTTTGATTCTGGGAACTTCTTCGATTTTGGGGGCGGTAAATTTTGCCATTACCATCTTTACGATGCGCGTTCCCAGCATGGGTCTCAATGATATGCCCTTGTTTTGCTGGGCGATGATTGCGACTTCAGCGTTGACTTTGATTGCTACTCCAGTCTTAGCCGCAGCTTTAATTTTGTTGTCGTTTGACTTGTTAGCAGGAACGGCATTTTTTAACCCGACCGGCAACGGCGATCCCATCGTCTACCAGCATTTATTCTGGTTTTATTCGCACCCGGCAGTTTACATTATGATTATGCCCTTTTTCGGGGTAATTTCAGAAGTTTTGCCGGTGCATTCCCGGAAGCCAATTTTTGGTTATTTGGCGATCGCATATTCTAGTCTCGCCATCAGCTTTTTGGGCTTGATCGTGTGGGCGCACCATATGTTTACCAGTGGCACTCCCGGCTGGCTGCGGATGTTTTTTATGATCACTACTATGATCATCGCCGTACCAACTGGGATTAAAATATTTAGCTGGTTGGCAACTATTTGGGGAGGCAAACTCCGGCTTGTCAGCGCCATGCTATTTGGGATGGGTTTTATCTCAACATTTGTTCTCGGCGGCATCACCGGGATCATGGTAGCTTCCGTACCTTTCGACATTCACGTTCACGACACTTATTTTGTCGTCGCTCACCTACACTACGTGCTGTTTGGCGGCTCAGTGTTTGGCATTTACGCTGCTTTTTACCACTGGTTCCCCAAAATGACGGGGCGGATGATTAATGAATTTTGGGGTAGAGTTCACTTTGTTTTAACCTATGTTGGCTTTACTGTAACTTTCCTGCCGATGCACGCTTTGGGGATGCAAGGAATGCCCCGGCGCGTGGCAATGTACGACCCGAAATTTACCACAATTAATGTGATTTGTACTGTCGGTGCTTATATGCTGGCAGTGTCTACAATCCCGTTTATCATTAATGTGATTTGGAGCTGGAGGTACGGCCCGAAAGCAGGTGACAATCCTTGGCAAGCTTTGAGTTTGGAATGGATGACGACTTCGCCGCCCCCCATCGAAAATTTTGAAGGAGTGCCGGTATTGGCAACGGGGCCTTACGATTACGGCATGGAAAAAATTCAGAATACAGGGGAACGTCTCAGACTCAAGCTGAGGGAAAATGCCACCCGCAACGCCCAGAAAACAGGTATTCCTATTGCGGAGGCTCAAGCTTCAACTTTCTTTGGCGGTACTGCCACTTTGGTAGCTCCTGAATCAGAGATAAATGTTGATTCTCCTGCTGATGAAAGTCAAGATGGCGAATAGTTATTAGTCATCAGGCATTAGTCATTGGGCATTGTGGACGGTTGACTGTTAACTAATGACTGATGACTAATGCCAACTGACAACTGACAACTGACAACTGACAACTGACTTCTTCATTACCAATTTCTTATGCAAATTCCAGCGATCGATCCGGCAAAAACAGCCCTGAATTACCACCACGAGGGCGAAGTAGAAGCACATGGTGTCGAGCATCCCGACCACCGAATGTTAGGTGTAATTGTGTTCCTGTGCGCTGAAGGCATGATATTTTTCGGTATGTTTGCGGCCTATTTGATTTATCGGGCGATGGCTCCCGCGTGGCCTCCTGAAGGTACGCCGGGGCGAGAGTTATTGCTGCCGGGAATTAACACGGTAATTCTGATTGCTAGCAGTTTCGTGATTCACAATGCTGATACTGCAATCAAAAAGAATGATGCCACCGGAATGCGGAATTGGTTGCTCGTAACTATTGCTATGGGCGCAGTTTTCTTGGCAGGTCAGGTTTACGAGTACACTCATTTAGAGTTTGGCTTGACGACGAATTTGTATGCCAGTTGCTTTTACGTTTTGACTGCTTTTCACGGCTTGCACGTTACGTTTGGAGTGCTGCTGATGGCCGGTGTGGTGTGGCGATCGCGCGTGCAAGGTCACTATTCTAGCGAGCACCACTTCGGCATCGAAGCGACTGAAATTTACTGGCACTTTGTCGATGTGATTTGGATTGTTTTGTTTCTGTTACTGTATATTTTGTGATCCCAGAGGCTTTTGGGCTTCTGCCACAAGAGATTTGTATGACCCCCTATTGGGGGTTTTTTTATTGTTTGGAGAGTGCGATCGCCTTTCATTCACATCCTCAAAGCCGATCGCGCTAAACTAAAAGTAGCAATTCTCCTATCCAGCAGCATTGAGAAAATTATGCAGTGCGAATTGTGCGATCGACAAATGGAAGCATTAACCGCCCATCACCTCATCCCCAAACAAAACACCAAGCGGAAAAACGAAGATCCAAGCCCGACAATCGACATTTGCTCAGCCTGTCACCGCCAGATTCACTCTCTATTTGACAACAAACACCTCGCCCAAGAGCTCAATACCCTGGAAAAGCTCAAAAATAACCCAGAACTCCAGAAATTTGTCTCTTGGATTAAGAAACAAAAAACCGACAAACGCATTCAAGTACGCGGCAAAAAAGCTGGATCGTAGGGAGCGAGCTCAGATATATAGTCTTGGACGCAGTTACTGTCTGAAACCCGGTTATTCATAAACTTTTCGTTTTTCAAACCAAAATCTTGCATAGCAACCCGGTTTGTTTGCGTAAATCCTAGTATAGTGATTTACTTATTGGTAACAAGCTGCCAACTATTATTATGAACCTCACCTCCCTCGAACTCGCAAAAGACCGAGCGCGCATCTTTAAAAACTACCTCCAAATGGAAATAGATGCCCAAGCTAACATAAACAAACTAGCTTTTTTAGACCGGGGCATTGAAAAATCCCTTTACCAACAAGAAATTAAAAACTATCCCGATTATCTCAAACAGAAACCCGACGGCTTAAAAGTAATTAGCTCTCTTCCCGGCCCCAATAATCCCCTCAAACCTACCCCGTTTCCCAGCCTGGGAGAACTACCTCAAATTAACTCTCAAGCTTTAAATTTTTTGCACGCAGATATTAAGGAAGCCTGCGTTTGTATTGGTACTTTTGTAGACGGCAAAATTCAGTCACAGTGGCTGGGAAAAAACGCGCTTACCAATGCTGAACAGTGGAGTGCCACTAAAATTATCGCACTCCTTAATATCGTCAGTCAAATAAATAGCAAATATCCCGACTGCGACATTGACAACTGCGTTGTTAGAGATGGCAACGGGCTAAGACACGATTTTTACTTTTACGATGTAGCAAAAGACATGATTAGCTATGCCTCAAATATAGCAAGTTCAAACTCCTTAGCTGCAATGTTCAAACGCTTCGATACTCGCATAGGATTAGAGCAATGGCTGAAGAGCGCTACTGGCAATAATGACCTAATTTTTCGCGGCGATTACGGCGAAAATCCTTATCACAACAACCCCAAAATCTTTGATCTCACCAAAAAACAAGTGCTGCTAAGTGCGGCATTAAACAGTACCAAACAAAGTAATACCGTATCTGCTTATGATTTAACCAGGCTGATTTCCATGTTAGGATGGCACTTCCACATCGAACAGCGATCGCGCATGAAAGCATCTCAGTGGAACAGCTTAGAAAGCATTGTCAGAGCAATGGGACATGACAGCGCTCGATATGTAGATGTAGCAATTAAAACTTTGGGGATGGATAGCCTGATCACTTCTCCAGTAATTATCTCAAAATTGGGTTACGGACTCAGCTCGATCAGGGGAACCCTAGAAACAGTTTATGTGGCTTTAGTGCGGTTTGTTGACGAACGGCCGAAGGCGGCGGGAAAGCCGGCCAAACTCAGAACTTTAGCCATGAGTTTGCGGGCAGAAAAACCTGTAGGCGGTTCTACCAGTGTCGATCGCTTGGCGATCGAACTCGACGCCAGATTTTGCGCCGAAGTCACGGAAATTCTCCGCCGATTGTTTGCGGAAGAATTTTAAACGAGGGCGATCGACTAATTAGAAAGTCGGTGAAACTTTCGGTAAAGCATCTTATCTAACGGCTTTCCTCCCCGCAAATGTTGCTCAGTTATTGCCGCAACTTCTTCAGGGCAAACGGCATTGTACCAAACCTCTTCTGGCAGCACCAACACCATCGGCCCGTTGCCGCACTGTCCCAAACAACTGCTAGCAACAACTTCAACTTCTGAGGGCGACAATTTCTGAAAAGCTGCCAGTACCTTTGCTGAATTTTGCTTGCGACAAGTGCGGTTTTGGCAAACAACAACTTGCCTAGAAGATTCTGTGATTTTCATGTTTTTTTACTTGACAATCTGCTACATCTATGATATTTTTTTATCATGGGAATAGGTGTGGCCATATACGCCCAAATTTTATATATACCCAGATTTTAAGGCGCGCCGCAGCGCACCCTACGGTTAATCTGGTGACAAGCCTTTGGAAGCCAACCATTGTCGATCGAACAAACGCGACTGATATCGAGCCCCACCGTCGCAGAGTACCGTAACAATCGTATGTCCAGGCCCCATTTGCTTCGCCAAAGCCACCGCCGCCCCCACATTAATCCCCACAGAACCGCCCATAAACAGCCCTTCTTTTCTCAGCAGTTGGTAAATCACCCGCACAGCTTCAGTATCGTGAATTTGGATGGCGTCATCTACCGGGGCATTCTCCATATTTCCAGTGACGCGAGTGGTGCCAATTCCCTCAGTAATCGAACTCCCTTCAGTCTTAATTTCCCCAGTTTTGAAATAACTGTAAAGCCCGCTGCCCATCGGGTCTGCCAAGACAATTCTCACAGCAGGATTTTTTTCTTTCAAAAACATTCCTACCCCAGCAAAAGTGCCGCCAGTACCAGTAGCTGTTACCCAAGCATCAATTTTCCCGTTTGTTTGTTCCCAAATTTCCGGGCCAGTTGTCTCGTAATGAGCTCGGCGATTGGCTAAATTGTCAAACTGATTTGCCCAGACTGCATTCTCCATTTCCGCAGCCAATCTTCCCGACAATTTGACATAATTATTCGGGTCTTTGTAAGGAACAGCGGGAACAGTCCGAACTTCAGCGCCCAAGGTTTTCAAAGCATCGATTTTTTCTTGAGATTGGTTATCGGGAATCACAATCAAACATTTGTAACCTTTAGCGTTGCAAATGTGTGCCAAACCGATGCCAGTATTGCCAGCAGTGCCTTCAACAACCGTGCCGCCCGGTTTCAGCCAGCCTTTTTCTTCTGCATCTTTGATGATGTATAAAGCAGCCCTATCTTTAACGGAACCGCCGGGATTGAGAAACTCTGCTTTGCCGAGAATTTCGCAGCCTGTTTCATCGCTGAAGCTGTTTAAGCGAATTAGTGGTGTGTTGCCGATTGTGCCTACAAAGCCGTTTTTGATATCCATATTTTTTGCGTGTTTGCATCCTAATTATTGATTTTTACAATAAGTTGATATTTATGGCTACCAGTTCTACCAAATCTTGCTCATATTGAGTACAAATCCCGGCAAAACGGGGTCGCCGCTGACTGTAGCCGGATTCTCTAAACATTCCTCTGGTAAACCAGGACGGTAAATATAAACTCTGCGATTTTTGCGGTCAATTAACCAGCCTAACTGCACTCCTGGTTCTCTCATATATTCTTGCATTTTTTCTTGCAATGGCTTGAGATTGTCAGAACCCGACCTGAGTTCTACTACAAAATCAGGGCAAATAGGGGCAAACTTTTGCTTTTGTTCGGGTGACAAAGCATTCCATCTTTCCAATTTGATCCAAGCAGCATCCGGCGACCTTTCTGCACCTGTTGACAGAGTAAATCCTGTACTCGAAGTAAACGCTAAACCAGTACCATTTTGTTCTGCCCAAACCCACAGGGGCCCAAATATATTACCTTCTCGGTTTCCCGTCTCCGAACCAGTAGGGGGCATAATTAGCAATTCTCCCGATTTGTTGCGTTCAATTCGTAACTCACTATTGATTTGACAGAACTCGAAAAACTCGTCGTCTGTCATTTGCAATTTGGGCGGTATTCGCAACACAATTGTTGATGACACCATTTTGCCTTTCCTCAAATCTAAAGTGTTTACACAAGATTGCACAGTTTCTTTGTTGGTAGTGAGGATTTTAGCCCTCAAGAATTACAATTAAGGACTCAAGTCCTAACTACAAGCTGGTTTGACGCGGGAATTATAGAGGTAAGGTGTGCAGTACACACCTTACATAATTAGGTTCTGCGTCCAGGAATGTTAAACCTATTTATTCGGCTGAGGAGTCATCCGCAAATAAGGCTTAATCGGGGTGTAGCCTTTAGGAAATTTCTCTGCCAACTCTGCGGGGTCGGTAATCGAAGGTACGATTACGCAATCGTCGCCGTCTTTCCAATCAACCGGAGTCGCAACGCTGTATTTGTCGGTAAGTTGCAAGGAATCAATTACTCGCAAAATCTCATTAAAATTCCGACCAGTGCTCGCCGGATAAGTAATGCTCAAACGCAATTTCTTTTGTGGGTCAATCACAAAAACTGTGCGGATTGTTAAGTTGTTTAGCGAGTTGGGATGGATCATATCGTAAATGTCGGAGACTTTACGATCGCCATCTGCTAAAATCGGATAGTTGAGGGTGACTTTTTGAGTTTCCTCAATATCTTTAATCCAGCCCATGTGAGAATCCACATCATCGACGCTGAGGGCAATGGTTTTGACGCCCCGCTTTTCAAATTCCGACTTTAGACGGGCCACTGCACCGAGTTCTGTGGTGCACACTGGAGTATAGTCTTTCGGGTGAGAAAACAACACGACCCAGCTATCGCCAGCCCAGTCGTAGAAATTGATTTCGCCTTCAGAGGAAGCTTGGGTAAAGTTGGGAACTGTATCGCCTAATCGCAGAGTCATAACTGATTTCCTCTAATTTTATTTAAGGACTGTTCCTTATCATGCCATAATTGCCCGGTTTCTCGATCGAGCTGTAAAGGATTCTAAACTTTTTGGTCGATCGATCGGCAATTCCACTACTGTAATGTATGTGTGGCTTATACCGCTGAATTTTCTTGCTATGCTTTACTTTTTGCTTAAGGCAATACAGCCTGTTTTAGTCCCGCTGTGTTTTGTCTCCGCTTGGGGCTTAGTTTTTTTGCTGTGTTTGAGTGTCGGGCGTACAGTCACCGACTCCCTGCGTCGAGCTCAGCGGATGCACCAAATCCCTTGTGCTAACTGCGTATTTTTCACCGGCGACTACCACCTCAAGTGTCCCGTTCAGCCGACAATAGCTTTATCTGAAGATGCGATCGACTGTCCTGATTATCGAGGGCATTCGGGAATTTACGGTTAAAAAATCCGACCGTCGCTTTACATATTTCTTAACATCTCTCGCTCTTTCAATTAAACTTAACTTGTGGTAAAGAGATTTTAAGGAGTGCGGAAATAATGCTAATTCAAAAGCTAAATGCCTGCGACGAGTTTATTGCTGGCGACGGTACTCAACTGCGAGAATTATTGCATCCCGACAAACAAGCTGTGGATTTGCGTTACAGTTTAGCCCACGCCACTTTGCCACCGGGACAAACTTCTGTGCTGCACTCCCTGACAACTTCTGAAGTTTACTATATCCTCAGCGGCGTTGGAGAAATGCACATTGACCAGGAGAATCAATTCGTGGAAGCCGGAGATGCAGTTTACATTCCCCCAAACGCCAAGCAGTTTATTTACAACTGTGGCACAGAGCCGCTAATATTTATTTGTATCGTCGATCCCGCGTGGCGGAAGGAAGACGAGACAATTTTCCAGTAATATCATGTCCTATCGAGCGATTAAAAGGGCGGGTTTTTGAGATTGTCAATTATTGACAGATATTTTTCGTGAACCCGCCCCTACCGTATTAGGGGTAATCGACCGGATATAATATAATTTTCTAGTTTTTCTCCTTTTATGCTCGTTACCCGGCTCTGCCCGGTAACGCATATCTAGAGGCTCTGCCTCTACTGAAAAAAAAACATCACAAACCGAAAATCTTTTTTAACAACAACTTTAACAACAACAGCACCCAGCCATATGTACCGAGTGATTTCCTCTTTTTTCAACTTCGATGTGGAGTTGCAATAATCCTCGGATTCAGTTGCATTGCTCCCCTCTAATTAGTTGAGGAAGTATCAGCTTTGTTGGTGGGTGCTGCTATTGGTTTTTGATGAGACAGATGTGAGATTAAACAGCGTTTTTACTCCTTAGATTCTATTGTGAACTTCGCTGTGGTATCTAGAGGTTGTATCTGTCAGAGAAGCTTTTTGTTCGCTTCATATTATTAATTTAGCACCTTATTCTAGAAGCGCAAGTACCTGCAACTAAACTTTACATTTTTAGAAGTAACCACGGATAATTATGAACTTAAATTAAGCATTGAGCTTTCTAGCTGCTCAGCTAAAATAGTAGAGTTCGGCTGTGCTTGCTGCTGCGAGAAACGGCATAATATCTGTATGAAAACAACCAAACTCATCAAACTGTGCGCCTTATCGCTGAGTATATTTCTGCTGTGCAGCAGTGTAGTGACAGCGCAAACGATGGCGAACCCTCAACCTGGGCAAACTTACACTAACCAAGAGATTCTGCAACAGTTGGTGAAGGCAAAAGTTGTGTATCTGGGAGAAACCCACGATAGCGCGGAAGATCACCAAGCTCAACTGGGGATTATCCGAGAAATGCAGCGGCAAAATCGGAAAATTGCGATCGCGATGGAAATGTTTCAGCGTCCCTTTCAAAGTGCGATCGACAATTACTTAGCAGGTAAACTGACTGAACAGCAATTAGTCGAGCAAACAGAGTACGATCGCAGATGGCGCTTTCCCTGGGAATCTTACGCCCCCATTTTGCGGTTTGCCAAAGAAAATCAACTACCCGTCCTCGCCTTAAATACACCATCCGAAGTAACGAGAAAAGTTGCCAGTCAAGGTTTAGAAAGCCTCACAGCAGAGGAAAAAAAGCACATTCCGCCAATATCCGAAATTCGCACCGACAACGCCGAATATCGGCAACTGCTGCTAGAAGTTTACCAGCAACACCAAAAGGCAGAACAGGGAAATAGTACGGCTTTTGAAAGATTCTTGCAAGCCCAAGTTTTGTGGGACGAAACTATGGCGGAAAAAATAGCTGAATTTGTCAAAGCAAACCCCGACTATCAAGTTGTGGTGTTGGCGGGGAAAGGGCACATTATTTACGGTTACGGCATTCCCAGTCGCGTCGAGAGGCGTTTGGGTGTCGGGAATGTAAAAGTGCGATCGGTTTTACTGAATTCCAGTGACAATCCTGTTTTGTCGGCAGATAGACCCATTGCTGACTTTGTTTGGAATCACTCTGAATAGTACAATTATACGCGGAAGCAATAATTAGGAAAAAATCAATGACAAACAGACCAAAAATACTTGCATTTGCCGGAAGTACCCGTGAAGGATCATATAACAAACTGCTGGTAAAAGTTGCGGCGGCTGGGGCTACTGCGGCGGGCGCAGAAGTTACTTATGTAGATTTGCGCGATTTGCCGATGCCGCTATTTGACGAAGATTTGGAAGCAAGAGAGGGAATGCCAGAAAACGCCGGTAAATTGAAGGAATTGATGGTAGCGCATGACGGGTTTTTGATAGCTTCCCCTGAGTATAACAGTTCAATTACGCCTGTGTTGAAAAATGCGATCGATTGGGTATCACGCCCAGCACCGGGTGAACCGGGATTGGTCGCATTTACTGGCAAAGTAGCGGTAATTATGAGTGCTTCCCCAGGGGGAATGGGCGGTTTGCGGGGATTGGTTCATTTGCGATCGATCTTGGGGAATATTAACGTATTGGTGCTCCCGGATCAGAAAGCAATTCCCCAAGCTTTTGAAGCATTTAATGCTGACGGTACGATGAAAGATGCCAAACAGCAGGACGCTGTTGAGAATCTAGGTGCTAAGTTGTCTAATGTGCTGTCGAAATTAATCGCCTGAAGCAATAAATTCATTTGGCAGTAGGGACACAGCAATGTTGTGTCCCTATCCTAGTATCTGTTATTTCGCTGGCTGCATCAAGTTCGATCGCCAACCGCAGACTTTTCCGAGTTGCTTCCAAAGTTTATCCTTGTATCTTCCCACAGGCTAACTCTTCGACCTAGCCATACCACTCATCTACTTTTTCCAACACCGCAGTAAATCTATTTTCCCTTGTGCCTCTACTTGAAAACGGGTATAATTTTATTTCTCAGATATAATAGCGAGTTCAAAAATTACCACAAATTGTACCGAAACCGCATCACCCGATCGACGTAAAACAAAACCACCCGATCGCAGATTGGCAGAAATAGACGAGAGTAGGCATACTTGAACCATCGGTCATCGGTCGGTATATTTCTTCCAAACAGCACGGCAGGCGTGGGAGACTCCTCCGTCACGCCTGCCCTGCCGTTTTATTTAATAATTGTTCGATTTCCTACGGCATAGCTTCGCTTCACCTAAATTACCCCATTTTTTTCTTCTTCCAAGCCTCCACAAACGGCAAAAACACCGATACCAACTCCTGCCGGTTCATCACCAAAGTCGGATAAGAAATCCTGCCGTAATTCTTCCCCACTTCCAGCGGAAAAATCCCCTGGGATTCCAGAGGCAACCAAACCGCACCCGCAGCCTTCACAATTACCCAACTCCCCGCAATATCCCAAACTTTTGGAGTCGCTTCCACCCCTCCCATAGCCACACCCGAAGCCACGGTCAAAAAATTGTAACTAGCCATGCCCAACATCCGAACTTTACTCGGAAGATGAGGCCCGATTCCCACACTCCGCGAACACAAATTAAAAAAATGATTGCCACTCATTTTATCAGCAGTCGGCCGAATTTGCTGCCCGTTTAAAAACGCACCTTGAGGCATATTGTCAAACACGCCGCCCGCAAAATCAGGTGCAAAAAAACCGTAAAAAGACTGATTAATTGGCGGCAAATGCACGTAGCCAAAAACCGGAGTTCCACGATACAACAAACCCAAAGAAATACCCCAAATCGGAATTCCCCTAGCAAAATTAGTTGTTGCATCCAAAGGATCAACAACCCAACACCATTCAGTATCGGGGAAAACGTGTTCGCCCTCCTCACTTAAAATCCCGTGACTAGGAAAAGCAGATGCGATCGCACTTCTAATCTCTGCATCCGCCCAATTATCGGATTTCGTAACCAAACTGCCGTCATCCTTTTCATCCGCTTGCGCGGAACCGAAATCTTGCAACAACTGCTGTCCGACTCTCTCGACAGTAACCCGTGCAAAACTTAAAATAGAATCCCAAAAATTAGTCATTAGTGATTGGTTATTAGTTATTGGTTATTGAATATTGGAACTAACAACTGCCACAGCCCAACTGACGACTGACACCTGCCAACTGACAAAACCTCAGTCTAATTCATTTTCAAGAATAGTGGCGATCGCACTTTTAGCATTATCCTGAAACTCCCGAACATCCACCCTACCCAACAGCCAAACAGCCAGAATCATACCCACCGCAGGCACAGCAAACACCAACCCATAAGCCAACATCGGCACCCCAAACAAATTTCTGCCCAAATCCAAAATAGCACCGCCACTAATCGTCGCCACACCCCGCGCCATCGCCTGCGACAAACCCCAAGCACCAATAAAAGTCCCAGCAGTTTCCGCAGCAGTCAAATCCAACATCAAACTCAGCGCACCAGTCGTCGTAATACCCGAAGCTAAACCAAACAACATTAAAGCCGATTTAAACACAATTGGATTTCCTGTGAATCCCGATAAAATAATCAAACCTAAACAAGTCGCCACCGACAAACAGCCCAACCTAATCGTATTTTGCTTGCCAATTCGGGGCACAATAAAAAAACCAGTAGTACCCAAACCGATCAGAGTACCAGTACCGTAAATCGCATTCAACCGCGTAGTTTCCGAAATCGACATCTTAAAAATTTCCCCGCCGTAAGGTTCCAAAACCGCATCCTGCATAAACAAACAAATTGTCATAATCAGCAGGAAAGTAAAAAACAAACCGGTTTGGCGGCTAGCAGTCAAAATCCGCAGCGCACTTCCCAGAGTAATTTTATCTTCTCGATTCACTGCGATCGATCGCACCCCGTACCGCGAATACTTTTTCTCAACCCCAAATGTCGCAATCCCCACCAACAGCAAAACCAGCGCCGGCACCTTCACAAACAAACCATTAATCGAAGCCTGCAACACTTCCCGTGGCACATCCCCATCAATTTGCTTCAGCAAACCGCTGCTAACAATCGCCCCGATAATAATACCAACCATCAGCATCGACCACACCACACCCACCAACTTCGATCGATCCTCCTCATCGGAAACATCCACCAACAAAGCAGCAAAAGGAGTCGAACTCGAACAAATAGCAATACCGTAAAGCGCAAAAATCAAACCCAACAAACCCACCCAACCGTAAGTAGGAGTAGTCCACCCCACAGCCTCCAAACTGCTACCCAAGCGCCACATCACCTGCACCGCCAAAAAAGCAGAAATCACAAACAAAACCCCGCCCATCCACACATAACCCGTGCGGTGATGGCCAAACAAAGGCTTAGCATCAGACATTTGCCCGAACCACACCCTAGCCGGCGCCACAAACTGGTGCATAGCCAGCGTACCAGCCACCACAGTAGCGGGAATCGCCAACTCTTTAATCATGACGCGATTGAGCACCCCCAGGGTCAAAATCGACATCATGCCCAATCCCATCTGAAACAAACCCAACCGGAACATAGTCAGCAGGGTAACTCTCTTGATAGCAGGAGTCGCGGAATCTGTTAATCTTGAATCTGGCAAACGGTCGATCGACATAACTACTCAAATAAACACATCATTTGCATTTATAGTAACTGAGATATCGCCACCCGCCGCCTTTCCTCCCTCGGCTAGAAGCTCGATCGCGACTATTTATAGAAAAATAATAGAGAATAAAGAATTGTGGATTTACCAACCGTGACAACCATTACCCTAGGACAAAACGGCCCAGCCGTCATTCCCCTGTGCGTCGGAACTTGGGCTTGGGGCGACAAACTATTTTGGAACTACGGCAGCAACTACGGCGCCGCCGAAGTCGAAGCAGCATTCAAAACATCCCTAGACAGCGGAGTCAACTTCTTCGACACAGCCGAAGTCTACGGTAACGGCTTGTCAGAAGAATTGCTGGGGCAGTTTATCAAAAAAACCACCCAGCCCGTGCAAATAGCCACCAAATTCGGCCCCGTACCTTGGCGGATTACAGGAAAATCTGTTTCCGAAGCCTTGAGTGCCAGCTTAAAACGCTTGCAAGTAGAACAAATAGCCCTCTACCAAGTGCACTGGCCCTTCACTTTTTTACTCAGTCAAGAAACCCTGATGAACGCCTTAGCCGATGAAGTCAAACAAGGCAGAATTCAAGCAGTAGGAGTCAGCAACTATTCAGTAGAACAGATGCGCCAAGCCCACAAAATACTAGCAGCAAGAGGCGTTCCCCTAGCAACAAATCAAGTCCGGTACTCCTTGCTGTCGCGGCAAGTAGAAAAACAAGGAATTGTGAGTGCAGCGCGCGAATTGGGCGTCACAATTTTAGCTTACAGCCCCTTAGCCCAAGGATTGCTTACCGGCAAATACACAGCCCAAGAACCACCTACAGGAGCCCGCAAAATGGACTCCCGCTTCAGCAAAAGCGGCATCGAAAAAATTGAATTAGTCATGTCTACCCTGCGGAAAATGGGCAGAAAGCGCGATCGAACTCCCGCCCAAGTTGCCCTAAACTGGTTGATATGCCAAAACGGAGTCATCCCCATTCCCGGCGCCAAAACCGCCAAACAAGCCCAAGAAAATGCAGGTGCATTAGGCTGGAATTTGAGCGAAGATGAAGTCAATCAATTAGAACTAATGACACGTCCTTGGCGAGAATAAATTTGTTAATTGTTGACAGTTGACAGTTGACAGTTGACTGTTCGCTGTTCGCCGTAGGTTGGGTTTTACTTCACTCTACCCAACCTACAGTTCACTTTCTTCTCCCCTCTTCCTTCTGCCCTCTCCCCTCTTTCCTCTTCCTTCTATCCGTTACATCCGTTACAGAATCCGTTGCCGAACTTCCTTCTTCCTTCAATTATGAAAATTTTAACAGACTGGGGCTTCACGCGCGAAGGCTGGCGCAATAACAGCCGAGGCGAATATTTAGTTTTGCTTCAAGGAGGATTGCTCACAGGATTTGCAATCTTACCAGTTTATCAACTGCAAGGATTAAAAATTCAATCAACTCAATTACTTGCTCTTACTTGGAGTGTAGCAAGTATTCTCGGCTTAGGCGGATTAATTTTAATCATCAAAGGATTGATAGACTTAGGAAAAAATCTCACACCTTTACCGTATCCCATAGAAAACGGAGAATTAGTCCAAACAGGCATTTACGGAATAGTGCGGCATCCGTTGTACGGCGGGTTAATTTTAGCAGCTTTCGCTTGGACAATTTTTCAACTTAGCCTATCGCACTTAATAGCTACTGCAATTTTACTGATTTTTTTCGACATCAAAGCCAGTCGCGAAGAAGCTTGGCTGAGTGAAAAATATTCCGAGTATTCTGAATACCGCCAACGAGTCAACAAATTAATTCCGGGAGTTTATTAAAAGTTGAGGGCAAGCTCATCTAATCCGGTTGCATAGTAATTACTTAACGCGGTCATCGCAATTAGCAATTATATCACACCAAATCCGTTAGTATCGGAATGATTCATCTCTCTTTTCTGGAGAATCGGTACACTCTGGGGTTTAATCATTCCGGTGACACCGGATTTGATATAATATCCTGGACGCTCGATAAAGGGTTAATCTTATAGTCTTTTTGTTGCAAAAGCTCTGTTGCCTTTAGTTCTTCAATTTGCTCAACAAAATAATCATAAACAATGTCGTTGAATAACTCAAAAACAATGCTGTTAGCTTTCTCCAAACGAGATTCGTAGTCTTTGCGAACGGATTTTCTGCGTAGATGTTGGCGAACGCTGCGATCGGCATACCGTTCTCGTTGGCGATCGCTACGAATCTCCTTCATCCAGGTTGTATGTAGCGTTAGTGCCAAGTTGAGTGGCTTTCGATCGGGGGGAGCACTTAAACGATAAATGGGTTTTTGAAAGCTGTCGGCATGAAATACCCAAAATTCATCACAAGCTTTGGTCTCGTTATTTGGATCGTCGGATAGAACAGTACAAACGATGAAGCCGTGTGTGGATGGATCGTTCCCGTTTAATGGTTCAGAACTAGGAACGAATTGAGGTGAGGAGGCAAAATATCCTGATGGAAACTGGAAGGCGTCTGCAATACTCATTGTTTTAGTATCGATTCGCAGTAAAGTCAGGGGCTTATCTCGATTAGGAAGATTCTCGATCGGAATCGCTCTATATTCTCTTGATTTATAAGCATCATAAATTTGCTGTGGAACTAACTCCCAACTGAATCCCCAAGTAATCCAGTAGATGTTTTTAACTTGCGTTTCTGAGTTATTAATATCATCCCGGCAAAGTTCGCTATGGGTATAAATTGAAGGAGACCACGTTGCTTCAGTATCCCGAAGAACTTGCATTGTTTCAATTTCACCGTTGTCGCCATCAATGACATACTTTGCTAAGGCTCCCAGGTCGGTCGTACCCACCTGTATTCCTTCTAAATCGGAGCGAAAACAGGGTTTTCCTGGAACGAAAAGATCGTACTTTGTAATCCACTGAGTTACATCCCAACCGTTAGGATGTCCGACATGAAGGGTAATTTTTCCATCGGGATTGCTGTAATCAGCAGCAAAATGGGAAATCTCGTAGGGCAAAATGATTTGCTTTGCGGGTAGAGGTGAAGGTGGCTGATTTTCCTCTTGTTCATCTGCGCTTTTATCCCCACAAACAAAATAGGGAGAACTTTCTAAATCTTCCCGCTTGACAACATACAAAATTCCTTGAGGTAAAGGCAGAATATCCCGCAGAAATTTTGCGCGAAGACCTGCGCCTAGCGCCCATAATTGTCGGAAAAAATATTTTTTTAGGAATCCCAAAAAGAAAGGTGAAAAGATTTGAGAAAACTCCATCTTGAATGCAATATCAGCAAGGATAATGAAGCGTTCTGTAATGGCAATTTGATGCAGAGACTGTTCGACGATCGCAGGTTGACCTTTTTGCGGACCATCTGCAAGAACTAAACGCCAGCGCTTGAATCTGGGTTCTTGAGATTTTCCAGATCGATCGTTATATAAATCTACTTCATCATCTGACTTCGAGCCTTCACTCGGAAAGCGGTAGTAAATTAAGTCAGTGAATCGTCCGAACTGTTCGTTAGCATTCACTCCACTTTTAAGAAATCGATTGAGTTGGTCAAATATCCAATTAATGGGTTTTCGATATAGCCCGTTGTATCCTGTTGAGTAGTTAGTCGTAAAGATACCAACTTCAGGTTCTGCGGTTTTATCTGTTTGGGTGAAGTCAACAACAGGATGGGCGGAATTAATGTATACGTCAAACGGATAGCTGCGAAATACTGAAGAAATAAGTTGAGAAACAATTGGCAAGATGCCTATCCACCGATCGGTCGATCCAATGGGGGCAATCAGTTCTAACGAATCAGGATCGATTTCATAGGGACGACCTGCATCGATCGTGATAATTAAGCGATCGCCAACTCGCAGAAACGCCGTATTGAGTTGATTCCTACCTCCCAAAAAGAAGCTAAACCGGCTGGGTCCTCCATTCCGAAAAGCTGCAAAGTAAGACCAGAGACTATATTTTTTGGAAAATGCAGTTTCAGGCTGCCAGAGGGCGCGATCGCTGGCTGGAGTAAGGGCAAGATCGGCGTAGTAGCAGGGCGTTTTGGCAATTCGGGTTTTGAGAATTGCTCGATCGCGCTCAAAGCCCAAACGATACATCATGCCATCGCCCGTGAATACTGCTGTACCATCTTCTTGAGGTCGATCGTCAGCTTGAAACAAAGCACCCACAACGAAAACATAACCGTGCAATCCCGCAGGTAGTTTAACTGCATCTCCCTCAGCAGCGAGTTCCCAATCTTCTCGATCGTTCTTGACATACTCTCGAACGAACAACTCCAAATCTGTAATTTCATCTCGATTAGCTTTAATTGCAGATCGAGGTATAAAGTTTTTCCTACAAGGTTCGCCAATGAATCGTGCTTGTTGTGGCTTCATATTGCTCCGAGTTCTCTCAAGTTTGCTTCCTGTGCTAAAGTCAAGCCCCCGATTGCAGCGATTTGCATTCCTTCATAGGGACGTTTGGATTTTAGCACTGCCAAACAAGTTTCAGTTGGCAAATCCCAAATCCGGATGGATTCATCTTCACTGGTACTAATTAATTGGCGACCGTCAGGACTAACTGCAACAGTCCAGACCCAATTGGTATGCCCTTCTAAAGTCTTCAAGCATTCTCCTGTTTGACTGTTCCAAACTTTAAGGGATCGATCGGAACTAGCACTGGCAACGGTTTTATTGTCAGAGAAAAACACCGCACTAAAAACCCATCCTTGATGTCCTTGCAGGGTTTGAAGGCATATTCCGGTTTGAACATCCCAAATTTTTAGCGTTCGATCTAGGCTAGCGCTAACGAGTCGATCGCCTTTGGGGTTAAAGGAAAGCGTTCCCACTCGTCCGTTATGTCCCGTTAGGGTGGCGCAGCACTCTCCTGTGGAAACATTCCAAAACTTAATTGTAGAGTCATCACTGCCAGTGGCAAGCGTGCTGCCGCTGGGATGAAAAGCAAGTGCAGGGATGCGATCGCGATGTCCGGTTAAAGTAGCAAAACAAGTTTGATCGTGCCATCGCCACAGTTTAATGGTTCGATCGAAGCTGCTGCTAGCGAGAATTTCTCCACCCGGACTGAACGCCAGTCCCCAGACTTCATCTCGATGCCCTTTCAAGACAGCTACACATTTCTGCTGCCGCCAGTTCCAAACTTTAACAATCGCATCCTGTCCGCCACTGGCGAGTAACTCGTTATTGGCATGAAAAGCTAGCGATGCAATGCCGGTTGCATGGGCTTTCAATTCCTGCAAGCATTGGCGATCGACACAATTCCAAATCCGCAATGTTTTATCCTTATGTCCAGTAGCAAAAAACTGACCGTCTGCACTGAGGGACAAAGGTCGTACCCAATTGGAGTACCCTGTTATTGTTGTTAATCGATGCCCAGTTTTAATCTCCCAAAATGCGATCGTCTGATCCTCGCTGCCCGTAGCTATGGTTTCTCCATCGGGACTAAAGACTGCCCTCCAAACCTGGATCTGATGCCCGCCTAAAGAACGCAAGCACTCACCCGCAGTAACATCCCAAATTTTTGCAGTACAGTCTGCACTAAAGCTTACAAGTAATTGTCCGTCAGGACTCCAATTTATCCCCCAAACCCAATTCGTATGCCCCTCTAAAACTCTGACGCATTGCCAATCGGAAACGCGCCAGATCCGGATGGTGCGATCGAAACTCGGGCTGGCTAACCACAGTCCGTCAGGGCTAAAGTTTAAGCCCGTTACGCAGTTGGTATGTTCGGTTAGAATATGCAAACGTTGCCCTGTTTTAAAATCCCAAATGCGAATCGTTTTGTCAAAACTTCCACTGGCGATAAGACTGCCGCAGGGACTGAAATTAGCAGCGATGACAGGGGCGCCATGTCCTTCCAAAATACCCAGATAGGTTCCATCAGTAACATTCCACAATCGAATGGAGCAATCTGCGCTGCTGCTAGCAATAACTTGTCCGTCAGCACTAAACGTAACGCCGTAGGCGCTATCGCCATGTCCGCGAAGAGTACGCTGACAGATTCCTTTTTGTAAATCCCAAATTTTCACGGTGCCATCATCGCTGGCGCTAGCGAGTAGTTCACCTGTTCGATCGAACGCAATGTTTCGCACCCAGTTTGTGTGACCTTGCAATGTCAGAAGATGCTGCCTATCTGTGACTTGCCATATTTGAATTTCGCAATTCGTGCTGCTTGTAGCTAATGTTTGCCCGTCTGGGCTGAACTGGATGGAAAGGATGCCTCCGAAGGTTTGATTAAATGGCGAATCGATGAACTCAGAGTGCGAAAAGTTGACATCGTGCAACTCAATTTCTTGCAGAAAAGCTTGGCGAATCACTAAGTTAGAAAAGTCATATCCCGAAAGGTTCAAGTTGAGAAAACGATAGAGATTGAGCAAGTTCCCTGCTGCGTAGCCGAGTTTCAGTTCTTCTTCGCGCCGTACCACTTGTAACAAAGTATCCAATCGCTGGCGCAGAGATGCTTCGGTTCGGAAATGTTTTTGTAGTTCTTTAATGAGGGGGTCAAGAATCAATCGTGTTTGCGATTCTCTGATAAAATCCTTTGCCTGAGCTTTGATTAAAGCAACTTTATTAAGCAGTAATAACCGACCTGTTTTAATTTCTTGAAAAACTCGTTCTAGCAGTTGATTCGTGACATATTCCATCACTACGGGTTGCAGGGTGAAATAGCCCGATCGTTTTTCAATTAGAGAACGACGTTGCAGTGAATCTAGTGCTTCCAGTAGCTCTCGGGCGATCGCTGTCGGGAAAAGGTTTTCGCGCAGATCGCCTAGCGGTGTCCAATCGCGTTCAACCGCCAACCAATACACGATCTGTTTTTCTAAATCGGTCAAGCGATCGAACTGTTCGCTCAACAGTTTCCAGATATCTCCAAAGAGAAGGATGTCTTGTCTGAGTAATTCAGCAACATTGCCATCAAAAAATTCCTGAAGGGTTGTGGCAATAACGTTCAGTGCCAATGGATTGCCTCCGTACCGTCCAATCAGGGGACTTAATTCGGCTGCTGAACCAGAGTAGCCTTTGACTTCAAAAACTCTATATCCTTCTACTTGACTTAAACCGTTAAGCCGCAGCGATCGCACGGGAGATTTGGGCCCTTCTAGCTGAACTAACTCAGCAGGCTTTTCTCGGCTAGTCAGGATCGCACAACTTTGATGCTGTGTTTCTCCAATACATTTCAGTAGCGATCCGTAGCTTTCATACCCACTTCTATACTCTCCTGCTTGAGTTCCTTCAAGAAGGATTGTCTCGCAGTTGTCTAGAACTAATAAACACCGCTGCTGCAAGCAGTCCAGTAGATTTAAAATTTGCCCGTCCAATGTTTCAGGTAATTTAGCAATAGGGGTGGGACTGAGAAACTGAATCAAATCGACCAGGAGATCGTCTAAGGGCGGGGCATTTCGCAGCGATCGCCAGATTACGCGATCGAAGCTTTCTTCGATCTGGCTGGTTAATTTGACGGACAAAGTTGTCTTGCCAATTCCTCCCACCCCAAACACCGCAACTAGCTTGCACTCTTCCTGAAGTATCCACTGTGTTAGCGTTTCTAACTCCCGTTCTCTGCCGAAGAAAACGGAGATATCGGGCGCACCTCTTAAGTCTCTAGATCTTTTAACAGCATCTCTACTTGGCTGCGGGCTAACGGTTGCTGAAGCATAAAAATCCATCTCGGCGATCGCTTGACTGTCTACGGATAGCCTCCGACAGATTTCTTCAAAAACTGCGCGATCGACTGGTTTTCCCGTCAAAAAATTGACAACGGTAGAACGAGCTAAACCCAGCTCCTCGGCTAGCGCTTGCTGGCTGAGAAAGCCGTTGCGCCTAACCGATGACTTGACCAATCCTATGCAATCCGGGCGAACTTTGAGCGATCGTGGCATATCAAATTTTTAATCTAGTCACATTGTAGATGAAGTCGCTCAAAAGTCAGCCTAACTCAGTCATTCTCAGTCTTGAACTCAGTCAGCACTCCTGTTTCATTAAATTATCGCCACTGATACCAATCACCTAGGCGAATTACAAGGGGTTGAAAATAGATTTCTAACTCCCTGTAAAGCTTCAAAAACTTCCCATCCAGGAGAACAAATTTTATGAAACGGTTTCTTGCGCTCATGTTTGCAGCTCTCGTTTTGGGTCCTTCTACCACGCTTATAGCAGGATCGATCGTAATCAACAGTCAAAAGGCATTGGCTTATCGCATAGGCGACCATACACCACGCCCTTATCCGACTGATAGCCCTAGAACTCATACGGGGTGAAAACACATTGATGCAAATTCCTGAAATTGTGTTTGTTTAATTCCCTCAACTTTGGAGATAGCTACCATAAATTCACTTCAAAGTTAAACCTAATTCAAAATTGTGAAACTAAAGTAAAAACATGAAACCTTCTAACGAATGCTTTGCACTTATTAAAAAGTGGGAAGGACTCCATAAAGAGCTTCCTGACGGACGGATTCAATCATACCTAGACCCTGTTGGTATTTGGACAATTGGTTATGGCTCGATCGAAGATTTGGACCTCAACAGACCGATTTTAGAGGGTGATATTATCACACGAGAAAAAGCAGAGCGATGGTTGCAAATTGAGATTGCTGAAAAAGCAGAAGATGTCGATCGATTGTGCAAATTTAAACTCAAACAGTGTATGTTTGATGCCTTGGTTTCCTTCACTTACAACATCGGCATAGGCGCATTCAGCGAGTCAACTCTATTGCGAGAGCTCAACAAAGGCAATTATGAAGGAGCAGCCAAGGAGTTCTATCGTTGGGTACATGGTGAAGATAATGGCACAAAAAGACCTCTGCAGGGATTGATAAATCGTCGAAACGACGAAGAAGCTTTATTTCGGCGCGATGGTTTTTTAGGTTTAGATCTAGCAATAGGCTTTGTGATAAAGCCAGCAGATTTGGCTCAACCGCCGAAGCGAATATTGCCTTATAAACCTGCTCCCGTACCGTTACTGTTCGATCGTACCCTAGAAAAAGGACTTGTTGGAGAAGATTGTTACATTCTCAACTGCGCTTTAGCGGGACTCAAATTTCTGCGTTTGGGTTCTCAACCTAACGAATTTACTGACATTACTGATAGTGCAGTCAAGCTTTTTCAAACCCGCGAAGTTCTCAGCCGAGTTGATGGAAAGGTAGGTCCAGAAACGAGGAGGGCTATAGAGAATGCTCTCAAGCGCGCGCGTAAAGAGATATCTGTCAATTCATCTGGAATAGATGGGGGTGTATACTGCCGTCTCACACGCACGCGAGGAGAAGCCTACGAAGGACTTAAATTGTGCAAACTCGACTTCGTAAATCCTCAAGGGAATGTAGTTGTTGATTCATTAGACGTTATTTCTGGTGTACCGGCTGCTCAGAGATTTTTAATGTGGGACGATCCTGAAAGTAAACCGGGCAATCTGGCACCTATTCCACAAGACAATTACTATATTTCGGATATCGATTGGGCAGGTGGCAAAGACAATTACCACGCTGCACACCCGATAAATGGAAATGGACTCGGACCTGTATGGGTACCTCTTGTTAAATCGAAAGAGCGTTATGAAAGTTGTCGGCTAAATGAGATTGGTTGTCGAGATGCCTTCGGCTTTCATGCAGATTGGAACTGGATTCAAAGTGGTATAAGTGCGGGTAGTGAAGGCTGCGTATGTGCTACTACAATTGATGATTTGAAAAAACTTGTGGAATTGCTCCGCAAGTACGATCCGCGCTTGTTAGTTGTGGACTGGGGACTGTAGATATTGTTGGTTAGGGTAGAGTTTCATCTATCCTAACTTTAATCACCAAATAACGGGAAATCTAGGTTGCAGGTGTGATCGCCCTTTCCCCCATAACGACAATTATATCAATAGTTAAATGTATGACACAAGAACTGCTTGAAGAAATGGAAAGTCAAACCAATAGATGGCATCGATCAGCCGTAATATTGCACTCTATTTCTGTCATTTTAGGAGTGACTTCGGTACTCTCATCAATAATTGTCGCTACCTTTATCGACGAACTAGGAAGCTTCAGGACAAAAGTTTTTGCTGGACTAAGCGCAGCTTCAGTGGCTATCATTGAGACGACAGGCGTTGGACGAAAAGGTAATGGATTTCGTCAAGCCCAAAGACACTTAAAAGCCGAAACAATTAGATTTCGTGAAGGTGAAAGTTCTGTGAAGGTTTTAACCCAAGCTTTTATGGAAGCAGAAGTAATGATAGGAGATTTAGTAATTAAAATGCCATCTACATCCGATGCGGAACAGAATTGATATAGTCATTTCAAATAAATGTGAGACAGAGGCAAGATCATGATAAAATCGATAAAAATAGTTAATTAAAAAAAAAT
>NZ_JAUBVF010000071.1:0-30445 GCF_036705685.1 Microcoleus sp. AT3-A2 | reverse complement strand
CGCCCTTTATTTCACATTTTGGTACAGAATGCAAGGGCTTATTGAGAATGGTGCAAGATCTCAGTTAAAACCGACTGCCCACCTAAATTAGATTGTGATAAATTTCAGTCCTCTTTGAGAGGACTTTCGCTATGAGACAGGGGTTTTTAACCGCTGTCGGACTGTCCGACAGACCAATAAGCCGATTTACCCAATTTCAACTCATTTACAACAATGATTAACCGCCTCCAAATAATAGCCAGTTATCCATTTCCTTTACGTGTGATAATTTTCCTATTAATCTTGCTAGCAATTTGGCTGCCGCTAGCAGCACCAATTTATCTCTTAGTTAAAGATAGTAACCTAGCAACTATTCTGACAATGGGATTGTTGTTTATTGAGTTTCTGCTCCTAGTGCCGCGCTGGGGAAAACAGGTTTACGGACAAACCCAATTACTCAAAAGTTACGGTTTAATCAATACGCGAAAAAACGGTTTTGAGCTTTTAATCGGATTGGCGATCGGGCTTGTGCTCACTTTCAGCTTATTTGCGGTGCAAGGGCTGTTCGGCTTAGTCGCGTGGCAAAATTCTGATAATTTGCCTAGAATCATCGCAGAAGGGCTGTTAAGTGCTCTTGGAGTCGGTTTTGCGGAGGAGTTGGTATTCCGTGGTTGGTTGCTGGACGAGTTGCAGCGGGATTACAATTATAAAATATCTCTGTGGGCGAATAGCTTGGTGTTTGCCCTCTCTCATTTTATCAAACCTGTCGCGGCTATGCTGGGGAGTTGGCCGCAGTTTCCGGGGTTGTTGTTGCTGGGTTTGAGTCTGGTTTGGGGAAAAAGATCGCGCCAAAATCGCCTCGGTTTGTCGATCGGGCTTCATGCAGGTTTAGTCTGGGGATATTACATAATTAACATCGGGCAGTTAGTGCGATATTCGGCATCTGTTCCCGACTGGGTGACAGGAGTTAACGGCAATCCGCTAGCTGGGGCGATCGGGTTGTTGTTTTTGAGTGTATTGGCTTTGGGAATGCGAAAAATGTCCGAACATTCCAAAGGTTTCTAGTAAGGACGAAGAGTCCTTATTTCAGACTACTTTGAGGACTCAACTCCTCACTACCAAACAACTTATTACAAAATTGATAAACTTATGAAACTCAGCATCTTTGCCATTGCTACACTGTTAACTTATCCAGGTTTGTTAGCTCCGGCAAACGCACAAAATACCGCACAAGTCAAGCCAAATAATTCTTTAGTTCAAGTGCAGCCAACGCCAGAACAAATTCTCAATGCTTGCGTGCAGAATCAGGTTGAAACCCTGCCAAATCCTTTTACCGATGTACCTTCCAATCACTGGGCTTACAAAGCTGTTTTGACCAAAAGATTGGGTTTCAAGCCTCGCCCATAAGCGGGCGACTTTATTGGTGATATGATATTGCCGTAGAGGTTTTCCACGTCAAATGATTGTTCTGGAATTTAAAGCTAAAGGAAAAACAACCCAATATGCTGCAATAGATGAGGCGATTAAGACGGCTCAGTTTGTCCGCAACAAGTGTATCCGTTATTGGATGGATAACCGTGGTGTAGGACAGAAAGAGCTTTATCGCTACAACACAGCACTAAGGGCTGAATTTCCGTTTGTCAAAGCTTTAAACTCCCATGCCTGCCAAGTTTCGGTTGAGTGGGCTTATAGTTCAATTGCTCGGTTCTACGACAATTGCAAACGGCAAGTTCCCGGCCAAAAAGGGTATCCAAAGTTTAAGAAAAATTGTCGCTCAGTTGAATATAAAACTTCTGGATGGGCGCTTTCTGAAACACGAAAGCAAATTATCTTTACAGACAAGAAAGGCATTGGCAAATTAAAACTGAAAGGGACTTGGGATATAAACTTCTATCAAATCGAGCAAATCAAGCGGGTAAGGTTAGTTCGTCGCGCTGACGGTTATTACGTTCAATTTGTAATAAAAATTGAATCCCAAGTAGACGTAAAGCCAACTGGTAAAACAATCGGTTTAGATGTTGGACTCAAAGAATTCTATACCGACAGCAATGGATATAGCGAACCTAACCCTAGATTTTATCGAAAAGGTGAGAAGCGGTTGAAGTCTCGACAGCGCCGTGTTTCTCGCAAAAAGAAAGGCTCTACCAATAGAAAAAAAGCCATTAATCGACTAGGGCGAGTACACCTCAAAATAAGTAGGCAACGTCAAGAACACGCCAAGAGAGTGGCGCGTTGCGTAATCCAATCTAACGATTTGGTCGCTTATGAAGATTTGAGGATTAAGAACTTAGTCAAAAATCATTGTCTCGCCAAGTCGATTAATGATGCAGGTTGGTATCAATTCAGGAAGTGGTTAGAGTATTTTGGAGTTAAATTTGGCAGAATAACAGTAGCCGTTAATCCCGCCTATACTTCTCAAAATTGCTCTAACTGTGGTACGGTTGTGAAAAAATCTCTATCTACAAGAACCCACAGTTGCAAGTGTGGATTTGAGTTAGATAGAGATTGGAACGCAGCTATCAATATTCTGAATTTAGCCTTGGGTACTACGGGTCACGTAGGAACCTGGATTTTAAATCCGAACGCTTCGGGAGATTCGACCTCTACTCAGGCTGGAGTAATCTTGTTTGGGCAAGTTGAGTCTATGAACGAAGAATCCTCACGCCTTTAGGCCCAGGAGTGTCAAAATGTATTATTGCGGGGCTTACCGAGAAGCGACGCCACCTGCTTTAATTAAAAAATTACTGGAATCTGGAGATCATAGTAGAGAAAGTTTGCATTCCCCATGGCCTTTTCCCAATTTCCCATTACAGAAATTCCCCCTGATTAATTAAAGAATTACTGGAATCTGGAGATCATAGTAGAGAAAGTTTGCATTCCCCATTACCTTTTCCCACTTTCCCATTACCAAGATTTTAAAACTCAGCCCGAACCGTAAACGAATAATCCCCGCCCGGTTCAAGCTGATAATCCCATTTTTCCAGAAAACGGTGCAGCGGTTCCTGAATCAATGCCCTACCCTGAGAAGGCTCAAGTATCAGTGTTTTTTCTGCCGTGAAACGCCACTGAAACTGCCACTCAAAATTGCCGGCAGTCACTTCACCCTCAATCGTGCCTTTTTGCCAAGATTGGCCAGTAACCCGGACATATGCAGTTGTTTCAGGCAAACGTCTCGAACTCACCTTTTTGTTTCCGCGTTTGTTTCTGCAATTGTGCGACTATTGTAAAGGCTCATGGCTTTTTCTACTCCTTGGTGCAGACTCAGTTCCACAGCTTCTACAACCAGTTTAAGCACTTTCTCTACTAACTGACTTTCCTCTGAGGAAAATTTTCCTAAAACGAAGGAAATCGTATCTTTCTCATTTTTAGCCGCATCGTTTTGAGGTTTGCCGATGCCAATCCGCAAGCGGGGAAACTTGTCTGTGCCCAAATGAGAAATTGTCGATTTCATGCCGTTGTGTCCGCCGGCAGAACCGGCAAGCCGCATTCTCAATTTCCCGATCGGCAAATCCATATCATCGTATACTATTAATACCGACTCAGCAGGTATCTTGTACCAATCCGTCGCCGCCCGAATCGATTGACCCGACAGATTCATGTAAGTAAGCGGTTTCAGCAAGCGAATTTTCTGTCCCCGCGGCCGGTTTCCCTCGCCAAATATGCCTTGAAATTTGCGATTTTCCGACAGCGAAATCTGCCAAGATTTAGCCAAGGCATCGACAGCATTAAAGCCTATGTTGTGTCGGGTGCGATCGTATTTAGGTTCGGGATTGCCCAACCCAACTATTAGCTGGGGAATCACTAACTCCGCTGGTGTTTCCGACTTCTGAGTGTTGTTCATTTAAATGTCTGTGCTATCTTCCTTGGGAGTAGCCGCCGTGAGTTTTTCAGTTGCCGGTTTGCTGCTAGTTGCTACTGCTTCTTCTAACTGCTTAGCTTCCCGCGTGAACTCCGACTCAAAATCCCGCGAAGCCTCTTGAAAGCCCCGAATTGCCTTCCCCATACTCCTGCCAATTTCGGGTAATTTTTTCGGGCCAAATACCAATAGGGCGATCGTAAAAATAACTGCCATTTCGGGCAAACCAATGCCAAAAATATTCATTGTTTTTCTCCAGCAATTTGTTTAGTTACTTCTTGTTTATTTATGGAAAAAGTAATCGGAAAGGGTAAGGAAAAACGGAAAAACTTAGCTTTTACCCTTTCTCCTCAACCCTAAGCTTTTACTTTTAGCCTTACTGTTTTGTGATCAATTTTTAGCGGCCTAGGCTCGACCAATCCATATCCACACTCTCCAGAATCAGAGAAGAGTTGTAGATTTGCAAAATAATCAACAAGAACACGAAAAACAGTCCAATGAACACGCTCATCAATAGCGTGGTTCCCCAGCCGGGGGCTACCTTGCCGTATTCCGAGTTAAGGGGTTTGAGTATATCTCCTAACCAAGTCCGTTGTGCCATAAGTCACCTGCAATGAATCTCTACAGAAAAGTTTGACATATTTCTACCGCTAATTGCGATCGCAATTTCTCAGAAATGCTGCAGGGGGACTCGCAAAACGGGGAGTGGGGGTTGGCTGCCATAGCGTACAGCGCCTAAAATCACTAGACTTTCAGACGGATTGTTATTTTTTGTAATATTATAGAGTGGAGCACTCATAATCGATCAAAAATA
Organism: Microcoleus sp. AT3-A2; assembly: GCF_036705685.1. Lineage (NCBI taxonomy): Bacteria > Bacillati > Cyanobacteriota > Cyanophyceae > Oscillatoriales > Microcoleaceae > Microcoleus > Microcoleus sp. AT3-A2. The sequence continues at coordinate 25,796 of NZ_JAUBVF010000071.1, read as the reverse complement.
TGGAACCCGCAGCAGTTCTCGGCATTTCTCTCGGTGTGTGTCTGGTGGCCATCACCGGTTTCTCGATCTACACGGCTTTCGGCCCTCCCGCTAAGGAATTGAGAGATCCTTTTGAAGAACACGAAGACTAAAGAAGGAAGAAGGAAGAAGGAAGAAGGAAGAAGGAAGAAGGAAGAAGGAATATTTTTTTATCTCCCTCTCTCGCCATCTCCCTCTCCCCATCTCCCTCGGAGATATTTTTATACTGGGAAGGGAGTGATGCTGTGAGGCGATCGCCTGTCGCCTACTCGTCAATGGTATATTTTTCAGAAATACAGTAAATCTCTATTCCATTTAAGCTAAAAATTATTAGGTGTCAGGCTAAAGCATCATGGGGAACACATTTGGGCATTTATTTCGGATCTCGACATTTGGGGAATCTCACGGCGGTGGTGTGGGAGTAGTAATTGACGGTTGCCCGCCCCTGGTGTCGATCGACGCATCGGAAATTCAAGCCGAACTCGATCGCCGCCGCCCTGGCCAAAGCAAAATTACTACGCCCCGCAAAGAAGCAGATACCTGCGAAATTCTGTCGGGGGTGTTTGAAGGCAAAACTTTGGGAACGCCGATCGCCATTTTAGTCCGCAATCAAAACACTCGCCCCCAAGACTACGAAGAAATGGCGACAACTTACCGCCCTTCCCACGCTGATGCTACCTACGATGCTAAGTACGGAATTCGTAACTGGCAAGGCGGAGGTCGAAGTTCGGCGAGAGAGACAATTGGTAGAGTAGCAGCAGGCGCGATCGCTAAAAAAATTCTCAAACAAGCAGCAGGAGTCGAAATAGTCGGCTACGTCAAACGCATCAAAGATTTAGAATGTGTCGCCGACCCGGACACTGTTACCTTAGAACAAGTAGAAAGCAACATCGTCCGCTGTCCAGATGCCGAATGCGCCGAAAGAATGATTGAACTAATCGAAAAAGTTCGGGATAGTGGAGATTCGATCGGCGGTGTAGTCGAATGCGTCGCCCGCAATGTACCCAAAGGTCTGGGAATGCCCGTATTCGACAAACTCGAAGCCGATTTCGCCAAAGCCATCATGTCCTTGCCCGCCAGCAAAGGCTTTGAAATTGGTTCCGGGTTTGCCGGGACTCTGCTCAAGGGCAGCGAACATAATGATGAATACTATACTGATGATAAGGGTGTAATTCGTACAGTGACGAATCGCTCTGGCGGAATTCAGGGTGGGATTGCTAACGGCGAAAATATCATTTTGCGGGCGGCATTCAAGCCGACTGCGACAATTCGCCAGCAGCAGCGCACCGTTACCCGAGAAGGCGAAGAAACGCTGCTGGCTGCCAAGGGACGGCACGACCCTTGCGTTTTGCCAAGAGCTGTGCCAATGGTGGAAGCGATGGTAGCTTTAGTGTTGTGCGACCATCTGCTGCGCCATCACGGACAATGTGGAACCTTAAAGCCTGAATTTTAAAATGGAAATCAGCTTGTCCTCTGTAGCGGCAACTCCCGTTGATTGCCCTCAACCCTCCGAATCAATAAAAGGTATAGATGATTTTGTCGTACAGTTCTGGGGCGTGCGGGGCAGTGTTCCGACACCCGGACAGGAAACTGTTCGCTACGGCGGCAATACTTCTTGTTTGGAAATGCGAGTCGCTGGCAAACGCTTGATTTTTGACGGCGGAACAGGCTTGCGGATGCTGGGAGACCAGTTGGTGCAAGAAATGCCGGTGCAAGCTTATATGTTTTTTACTCACTATCACTGGGATCACATTCAAGGTTTCCCGCTGTTCGCCCCAGCTTTCATCCGCGGCAATAGCTTTGATATTTACGGGGCGACTCCGCCGGATGGAGATTGCATGAAAAGGCACTTCGTCGAACGGGTACTCCACTCGAATTCGCCGGTGCCGCTGATGGGTTTGCAGGCAGATTTGAATTTCTACGAACTCAATCACAACCAGACGATGATGCTGGATGATATTGAGATTAGGACGGGTTCTCTGAATCACCCGAATACTGCTATGGGATATCGGGTGACTTGGCAGGGACGATCTGTTGTTTATTGTTCGGATACTGAACATTTTCCCGATCGCCTAGATGAGAATGTCTACAATTTAGCCCTCGACGCTGATGTGCTGATTTACGATGCGATGTACACAGACGAGGAATATCACAATCCCAAGTCTCCGAAGGTGGGTTGGGGACACTCGACTTGGCAGGAAGCGGTGAGAATGGCTAAGGAGGCCCGCGTAAAACGAGTGGTGATTTTTCACCATGATCCGGCTCACACAGACGATTTTCTCGATCGCATCGCCGAAGACGTGCAAATCGCTTTTCCGAAGGCTGTCATGGCCCGCGAGGGTCTTATTTTGCCGATCGGCTTCTGAACATTCGCCTAGGCGATCTCGATCAAACCATCAACTGATCGAACCATAATTGTTATGTGAATATGTGGATCGGGTCTCGCCCCCCGATCCACAATTTTTTTTAATTTGCAGCAAACTCTTAACTGCATGGTATAATTCTTGCTTGTTAAGTTTTTAGGCAGATTATTTAAGGTTTTTTTTATTCTTCAACCGCGTCCGCAAGACGCCAAGACGTAAGATAATTGGAGGATTGCCAAGGGTGAAAAGGAGACAGTTTTGAATGTCAACAAACACGGGGAGGCGAGGATCTCGCACGCCTGAGTGCTAGTCTGATGCCAGTAGACTTCCAGAAGCCTTGTTACAGATTAATTATTAAGGACAAAAACTGAAGTTATAGCTCGGATCAAATAAAAGCGCGATCGGTTTTTTGGACTCATGAATATTGACAACTCTCAAAAGCTAATAGCTTTTAGGTACAAACTGAGAAAAATTTCAGCAGTCAATTTGAATAACCAGAAAGAAACGATCGCTCTGGCGTTTGGCAGTAGCTGCGGCAAGCGAATGTTATGACTTGACTATCAAAATGGGAAATTTACGTTTTAGATCTTCAGCACATCAATACAGATGGATTGCTCTAGGCAGTTTTGCTGTAATTATGGGTATTTCAGGCGCCCTGGCCTACCGCCTCGCCCCGCCCCCCGGATTCATGGCTCAAGGCACTCTCACTTCTAATAATCCGCCAGTCAAATTTTCGACCACGGGCACGACAATTCTCAAGCAGGGAGAGCAACTCACCCCAGAGGTTCTCCTGGCAGATAATGTTGTCAAAGCAGTGGCAGATGCAGTTAAGCTGTCGCCCCAGCAAGTTCGACAAAATGCTAGTGTCAAAATTTCTAAGCCGGAACAACCCTTACAAATTGTGGTTGGGTATCGCTCGCTCGATCAGGAGCAAGCAATCCAAACGGCGGATATGTTGATGAAGGGCATGGTGGAAAAAAGCCGCCTGATTAACCGATATCGGTGGCAATCAGTCAATCAGTCGCTCAACCAACGCTTGGCACAAGTCACTCAAGACCTGAAACAAGCTCAGCAAAAACTCGACCAATACGAAAGAGAGCGCGCTCGCCTGTTGCAGCAAATGAAGCTTCAGCAAGACTTTTACAACAAAACTCAGCTTGCAATGGCGGATACGCAAGCGTCGGAAAAAGAAATGGTTAGCAGTTTGGCCGCCGCTACAGTGCCACAAATTGTGGCGACGCCCACGAGCGATCCGACAGTGCCTCTGATTGTGGGAATTGGCTTGCTGTTGGCGATTTTGGTCAGCCGTGGTTTGATTCCTTCAGTGGCGGATTGGAGGTACAAAGCAGCTTTTCAGCGAGAAGAGAGCGAAAGGCTCCAAAGTGCTTTGTACCGACTGATCAAAGAAGGCCGCGGCGAAATTACTCTGGTGCGGTTTGCGATGGAAACGCGGCTGTCGCCGGATGTCGCTCAGCGTTTTTTGAACCAACAAGCTGAAGTTTTTAATGCCAATTGCGAAATTAAAGACGACGGCAGCATCTTGTATCACTTCCACATTTAAAGGGCTGCGAGCGATCGCGCTCCACAGAAAAATTTAGCCGATTGGGCCTTCACTGCTCGATCGGCTTGTTTTTTTCTTAATAGGACTTATATCAGGTTCGGTCGATCAACTATCCCCCTCTAGGTGGAGGCGGGTTTATGGGATCTATCACTTATACTACTACTACAGATTTTGGTGAACCCCCCAACGCCAGCTCTCGTTGCGGTGATTTTACGCGACATGATATTACGCTCAACCCGGTTTCTTATCTTCTAGGATGCCCCGGAGCTAAAAATTGCTCGATCGACATAGGTTTTGACTAACCTAGAGCACCCGAAGATTGGGTCAGTTCGTCCCAGACGGGCAAAAAAATATTTTTTGTGTTCCGCTTGATTCTTGCTTAAATATAGATATAATCGTAAAAAATAAGTAAATGTACGGTTGCTTTTTACCGGAGTTACCGGATTAAGGGGTACTTTATCCTTAAATATTTATTAAGGTAGAGTTAAACTCAGTAGAAATGCTGTAGTATAGAGTAATAACCGATTCAGGGAGGTTATGTAGTTTCACATCAGAAACTCGATCGGGCAAAAGCCTGGAATCAAACTCCCCGACTGAAAGCGTACATTTTCATATTGAACTTTTGTAATCACCTAGAGGCTAAACCATGATTTTTGGAATAATTGGTTCAACTTTCCTAGCTTACTTTTTGCTAATGTCGGTCGCTAATTACGGCGACACTGGAATGTAGATTAGTTAAGGCACTTATGCACCGAGACATAAGGCAGCAGGCAAAAAAAGCTGTTTGACAACTTCTTGACCACTTCGATTAAGTCTCAGCTTGGGCCATGTCTGTCGTGTCAGAGTCGTGTCTGATCATACAAAAAAATGGATGAAGGAGTCGTTAAGTACCGCTGTGACTGGGAAGAAGCAGACCCTGTAGCTGCCCGGAACATAGCAGATTTGATGGACTGGCGCGATCGGCTCCACGCTTGGGGATTAATTGGCGTCTACGAAAATGGCATAGGGTTTGGCAACGTCAGCGTTAGACTCGGAAATTCTTGCCAATTCGTGATTTCGGGAACCCAGACTGCACACTTGAGAACTCTGGGACCAGAATCATACTGTACTGTTACCGAATTTAACTTAGAACAAAATTTCCTCGGCTGCCGGGGGCCCGTACAAGCTTCGTCGGAGTCCCTGACTCACGGGGCCCTGTACCTTCAGAGAGAGGAGGTGGGCGGGATAATTCACGTCCATAATCCTAAGTTATGGCAGCAACTGCTGTTTAAGATTCCTACTACTAGAAAAGAAATACCTTACGGCACTCCTCAGATGGCCTTAGAAATGTTTAGGCTTTTTGAGGAGGAGAATTTGGCTGATCGCAAAATTCTGGCCATGGCCGGTCACGAGGACGGCATTATCTGTTTTGGCACCACCGTGGACGAAGCTGGAAAAGTGCTTTCGGCTGTGATTGGTTAGATCGGAGTTCTGGCACTATTCTCAAAAAAAGCTAAGAAACCTGATTTAGGGAGCAAAACCTAGGATTTTACCTCGGTCTATTGCAAGAAACTAAGGTGGTGACGTGGATGCCTGATTTGAGTTAGACTGAGCTTTACCCTTGACATCGGGTCGCTGGCTCGATTTACGCTAATGGGTTCAAAACTTTTGAAGTGCCTCTTGCCTCTGCGGTAAGGGAAAGATATTTTTAAAGAGAAACACATTATATAACAAAAGCTGAGAGTCATCGTGAATCAAACTAAACTTGTAAGCTCAAAAGAATTGCAATCAGAGGTATCTCGTCTCACCGAAGAGCTGCAAATGCGCGACCAATTGGTGCAGCAGTTGTCTCAAGAACTTTTCAGGCTGGTGAAGGGCAATTCTAATTTTGTGCCGGCGCCGGAAGTTTCCGATCGGCACCAAGCTCAAATGCAGGCCATGCGGGAACAACTCCAAGCTGTTGAAGAACAGGTGAGTTTTTATCAGGAACAAATCGCGGAGCGGGATGCTGAGGTTTACCAACTGCGGCAGTCGGTGCAAGAATTGACGGATCGCTCTCGGATGCTGGAACAGGTGGTTCAGGAATTGCCAGGGGTTTACCGCCAAAAGTTTGCCGAGCGCATCGAGCCAATTAAGGAAAAGTTGGATCAATTGCAAAAGGAAAACCGCCAGTTGCACACTGAGTTGCAAAGCGTAACTTACCGTCTCGCTGTGCGGAGCCGCAAGGCTAAGGGCCTGGATCTGCCGAGCGTCGATGCTGAGGACGATCGGGGAATTCAAATGCCGAGCTTTGGCAATGTCTAAGGTTTTGATTGTGGCGGGTGGTGAGAAAGATTCGGCCGCAAGTCTCAAGGCGGCGATCGCTCAATCTCATCCTTTAACAGAAGTCAATATCTGTGAGGTTTCGGAACTCAATTCAGGCGCGATCGCTCCGGGTGGGGCGATTGTTTGTCCTTTGACGCTGGAGGTGCCAGAAAATCTGGTTTTTCCGGCTCAAGATGTGTTTCGATTTTGTGGCAATGTTTCCGCAGCGCGCGATCGAGTGTCCCAGGAGCTGCTTTTTCCCGTCGGTGCTGGCAATTTTTGGCTGCCTGTGGTGTTGACGGCAAAGGGGCCACTGTATGCTGAGGTGATCGGTGGGGAAGCTGACAAGCAGTCTGGCGAGTTGAGTTACTCTCAACCGGTGCATTTGTCGGATGTTTGGCGACAGCAGTTGTATGAGTTGGCTTACCGCTTGCTGAATCTTTTAAATGCGCCGCCGGCGACTTATTTGATGCAGTTCGGGTTTGTGGGGGAAAGGATTTGTTTCGATCGACTTTTGCCTTTTCCGGCTGCACCTGCGATCGCTTCTGTCGGCGTTCAAGTGCCGGATTTATTTATTTGTCATTGGTATTGCTTGACAAATAAACCTATTTATGATATAGGAATTAGCTCTGCGGTTGCTTGAAGTCTCTGGGAAAATTGAGATTTAAACTTGGGATCTCATTTTAATCAAGCAACTAAAGCCGGAGTTTCAGTGGAGATAACTTGGTCGAAACTGTCGAAGATTTCAAAGAGTTGGTCGAGTTGAGTAATTTCAAAAATTAGCTTGACTGTGGCTGAGAGGTTGCAGATGACGAGGCGGCATCCCCGGTGGCGGGCGGCGTTGAGTCCGCCGACTAAGGCGCAGATCCCGGAACTGTCGATGAAATCTACGGCGGCCATGTCTATTACCCAGAGTTTGTGGCGATCGGGCACAATCTCGGCTAGCTGTTGCTGGAGGAGGCTGCCGGCTTGGGAGTCGAGGCAGTTGTGAGGTTGAAGGACGATGGGTTGGTTGAAGTTGGGAAATTCCATAGCAGTTATCCTACGATCGTAAAGTATGAATAAGTTAGTTTAGTTGCTGACTCTCTTGAGAGACTCAGGGAATTTCAGCGTATGTTTTAGGATGCGCGATCGCCCTTGTGGAATTGGTGGGGAGAGCCGTTGTGATAAATTTAGTAGGAAAACTGGCTAGCGATCGCCCAGAACGCAACTGCCACACTTCTCTACTCATCTAGTATGCCTCAAAGGCTAATGTTTAGTTGGACCAGCGATCGCGACAACAGTGTGTTCTTCATCACAGCGAAAGATTGCACTATTGGCTGAATCGAGCCAATATATAAATGTATTGAGCTTTGCAAAAGTTTACGAAGGCAGTATCGAATGTCTTTTGAGTTTTTATCGTTAGAGACTATTCAGCAGTTTGCGCGTGATTACGGCTACTGGGCAGTATTTCTGGGAATTTTGCTGGAAAATCTGGGAGTTCCTCTTCCAGGCGAGACAATTACGATTGCTGGCGGGTTTTTAGCTGGCAGTGGGGAACTGAATTACTGGTTTGTGCTCGGCAGTGCGATCGCTGGTGCTACATTGGGGGGAAATTTTGGTTATGCGATCGGCAGGTACGGTGGCTGGCCACTGCTGCTGAAGCTGGGACAATTTTTCCGCTTTCGAGAAGAACAACTGTTTGACTTAAAAGAACAGTTTAGCAAAAATGCAGCTAAAGCCGTATTTTTGGGCCGTTTCATCGCATTGCTGCGAATTTTTGCTAGCCCCCTAGCAGGTATTGCAGAAATGCCTTTTTGGAAATTTTCGCTGTTCAATGTTCTGGGTGCTGCAAGCTGGGCATCTGTAATGGTAAGTTTATCCTACTTCTTGGGACAAGTTGTGTCTTTAGAGAAATTGGTAGCTTGGGCTGCTCAATTTGCGGTATTTGCTTTGCTGTTAGCAGTTGCTTGGATTGCAATTCCTATTTGGTTGGAGGCGCGGACTTTGGACAAGACTAAGTAAGATTGGTGGTTAGACTTTTTGCAAGAGTTCGGCATTTTCTGTTTTTAACCGCAGATGAACGCAAATAAACGCAGATATTATCTATTTTTGCAAAAAGTCTAATGATTGGCGATCGCCTATTAATAATTCAGGACTTGTGTCTCAAAATCATCAAATTTGTAGCGAGAAATTGTGGCAGCAAAATCATCAAGTTGGTAGTGAGGACTTCTGTCCTGAATTTAGAAAATATTAGTCAATAAAGGCTAAAATTCTTACTACTAACCATTTTTATTGGTAATTAACATAACATCATATAAAGTGGGAATCTTATCTCCCACAACTGAGGCGTTTGACAGAGGAGATAAATTTGCGGATTATTGATCGCTCTCAACTATACAAGAATATGTATTAATCGGTCAACAGCGGATGAATGTAGATTGCTACTGTCGCAATGTGGCCGGACATTGGGTTTTTTCTTCCTACGGTGAGGGGGACTGTCTGGAGTTGGCTAGTATCAATTTTCAGTTTCCAATATCTGCTTTGTATGAGGATGTTCCTGGATTGAGTTAAATCGCACTTCACAAACTCGATCGCTATAATTATAATTCACAGAATGCTGCGAACAAGGGAGGAGAAGAAGTGCGATCGCAATAATCAGGGTGTTCGGTGAAAGGCGATGTAATAAATACTCTAGCTCTTCAATTACTTTAAACAGTTTATTAGCAATATATTCAGGACTTACGCAATCAAGGGTGTTAAATCAAGGGTTTGAGATTGCTTCACTAGGCTCTCTTCGGACAGAAAATAGTAGTACGTGTCTATATTCTCTGGAGATCTCTGAATAAACCAATGAAAGACCTTATTTACGAGGTCACCCAAAAATCAGCAATTTTAGCTTAATTTGTTCGGTCATTTAGCAATAACAAAATCATAATTTTTTATCTAGAATCTCCTTTTTATTCCTATTTTAATGCTTATTGCACTTGCTCTATTTATTTTGTTTGGAGTCCGATAATTTTGGGCGGATACTCCTGCACTAATTGACGGAAATAGTTTTGGATTATACCGTATTTAAAAGCACAATAGCTTATTTCACTTTCATTTAAAATTGTAGCAACGAGTTATCTCTTGTGAATTCCTTTTTCTCTTTCATCCTCTGTGTCCTCTGCGTCCTCTGCGGTTACTTTCAAAATTATAAATTTAACCGCAGATATACACAGATGAAGGCAGATTGAGATTGTCTGTTAACGCATAAAACAAAGCGAAGCAATCTTCAGCCCCTGCGATTGCTTCTTACTAATTACCCATTAACCGTTATCCATGATCAATTCTCCGTTCCCCTCAATCACTTCCCCGATCGCCCAAGCACCAATTCCCTGAGACTCAAACCATTTAACAGCCTGTTCTACTTCCCTGGAATCGAGCAACAGCACAAAGCCAATCCCCATATTAAAAGTATTGAACATATCTGCTGTGGCAACTTGACCCGCTTCAGCAATCCACTGGAAAATTGGTAAATTTGGCCAGCTATTGCTGTCAATTCTGACAGATTGATTAACTCCCAAACAGCGGGGCAAATTTTCCGGCAAACCGCCGCCCGTAATGTGAGCCATGCCGTGAATTTCTAGACCGCTCTTAATTGCTTCGAGGACTGGTTTCACATAAATTTTAGTCGGAGTTAGCAGCACTTCTCCTAAAGTTTTGCCACCTAACTTTTCGGGTTGGGAATCCCAGCCAAAACCCCGATCGCCCGCAATTTTTCTCACTAAACTAAAACCGTTGCTGTGCACGCCCGAACTCGCCAGCCCCACAGCCACATCTCCCACCTGCACCCGCGAACCGTCCAACAATTTGCTCTTTTCGACAATTCCCACACAAAACCCCGCCAAATCGTACTCACCCGCTTGGTAAAAACCGGGCATTTCTGCCGTTTCCCCTCCGAGTAAAGCACAGCCCGTTTGCTTGCAACCGTCAGCAATGCCGGCCACCACCGCAGCTAATTGTTCGGGATTTAGCTTTCCCGTGGCTAAATAATCGAGAAAAAAGAGGGGTTCGGCCCCGGATGTCAGCACGTCGTTGACGCACATCGCCACCAAGTCGATACCTACCGTGTCGTGCCGATCGAGATTGTGGGCCAATTTCAACTTAGTCCCAACGCCGTCAGTACCCGAAACCATCACCGGCTCTTTTAAACCCTCCGGGACGCTGAAAAACCCGCTAAACCCGCCGAATCCGCCCAAAACTCCCGATCTGTGCGTGCTCTTGACCATACTCCCGATGCGCGAGACAAAAGCTCTGCCCGCCTCAACATCCACACCTGCTTCTCGATAATCCATAAGTCCGCCAAATCGATTTCTTCTAATTTTTAGTTTATTCCCATAACAGTTGACAAACAGCTTTTTTAAGACTAGCCATTCCGTAGCCCACAAAATACACTAAAGTTTTGTAAATTTTTGTAAATTTTTCCGTAAAGACTGAAACGGCTGTAAGCACTGGAACTAAAGGGTTTTATGATAGAGGGTTTTGAGAAGATTTTATGAAGATTTGGTGAAAATCGCGATCGCAGCGATCCCCAACCGCAAAAGTTTGTGGTAGTCTGTTGCAGTTCGTGAACAAAACACAAATTGCGGATCGAGTACGAGTTGTCAAGTGTCAGGGAAGTTTCCGCCAATTTTTTTTGGGACGGAAGCATTAAAGCAAAAACGCACCCGGATACTTTGCTTTGACTCACGGAGGAATGGCGAAGGGCAAGAGAGAAATCCTTGACGCCCGCCGCCAAATGGCCAATCCTCCAATCTCGGTTGGCAATGGCTATTCACAAAAATGGACGTATGAAGGAAAAATTTGTTGGTGGTCTACTCGCTGTCCTGTTAGTTCCTATGGTAGGAACGGCATCCTCTTGTCACGCACAAGCAACAGGTGCCGACAACCAAAACTCTCAGGTTTCCGAGCAAGTAATTGCCACCCAACCGTCCCAGCAGTTAAACGCTACTCGGGTCGAAGCGCAAAAAGTCGGACAGTATCAGTATCAAGCAAGAGCTGAAATTGCCCGAGACTCGATCGCCAAAATTCAGCCCCATAACTTAGGCGGGCGACAAGCAGCGACAGTCTACGTGCGAAACATTCCAGTCATCACCTTTCTGAACGCGAATCCGGAAACAAACACGCCTTTGGAAGGAACTGGCAACAGCCAAGCCGGTGCTAGCAGTCCGTCAAAAGTAGCGGGCTCCAGAGAAAATCCCAAAGTTGGAAACATTGCCAGCAACTCTAGCAATCAAGAACCCGATCCAGTTTGGCGGGCATCAAGCTTAGCAGCAAGACTCAATCAGCTAGCCCGCAACAACATCGATCCCAAAAGCATTACCGTTAAGTGGGAAAAAGGCGATCGCTACATTATCCAGGCAAACGGTGAGGACTTGGTAAACATCAACGCCGAAACCATCCTCCCCGACACCACCAGCGACTTTAGCCGAGACGCCCTGCAAGTAACCAATCGCCTCCGCCGGCTTCTGGGCAACGCCCCACCCCTGGAAGAAGTCGCAGGCAAACCCCAACCAGAACCTCCCGTGCTGTCTATGGGCCCAGTTCAAGTGCGCCTCAGCGGCTGGGCTTCCTGGTACGGCCCAGGATTTAACGGCAACCTCAGCGCCAGCGGCGAGCGTTTCAACCAAAATGATTTGACCGCAGCCCACCCAAATTTGCCTTTTGGAACGAGAGTCATGGTGAGAAATCTCGACAACGGCCGCACCGTAGTCGTCCGCATTAATGACCGCGGCCCCTATGTGGGCGATCGGCTCATTGACTTGTCCGCCGGCGCCGCCAACGTGCTAGGAATGATCAGCAGTGGCGTTGCCAGAGTGGAAATCGAAGTGATAGAACCGCCGCAGTAAACAACTGGTGGACGCTGAAGGCTACTCTCAGACAGAATACAAAAGTTATCCGAAGTGTAGAAAGCAGAAAGTAGAATAAAACTGACATCTTGCACCATTCTCAATTACTTGTTTAGGAACAGGCAGGATGCCTGTTCCACAAGAAAACTCATTCTTTGTGGAACAGGCATCTTGCCTGTTATTGAGAATGGTGCAAGATATGAGATAAAACTGACATCTTGCACTATTCTTTGTGGAACAGGCATCTTGCCTGTTCTTGAGGATGATGCAAGATGTCAAGTCGAACAAATTCCGACAAACAAATTCTGCCTTCTGCCGAATGCCTTCAGGAGATTCTACCGGTGCACCTGTTTACTACCATTGCAGCACTTCGCTGCTACTTAAATTTACAAAAGTCTGCTGCACCTCATTTGACAGTCGGTTTGGTGCCGACGATGGGAGCTTTGCACGCAGGGCATCTGAGCTTGATCCAGCGGGCAAGGCAAGAAAATGCGATCGCCCTGGTCAGCATTTTTGTCAACCCGCTGCAATTTGGGCCGACAGAAGATTTTCAAGATTATCCTCGGAATATCGAGCAAGACCGGCTGTTGTGCGAACAAGTTGGAGTTGATGCCATATTTGCTCCCTCAGCAACTGAAATGTTCGGCAACCAAGCGGTCGATTCCCTACGGGATAGCTTCGCTTCACGCGCAGAAACAGAGCAAACCGCCCAAAAACAGATAGAGATTGACCTTTCATCCTTAACTCAAGTAGTGCCACCATCGGCGATGACATCGGTTTTGTGCGGCAAAGCAAGGCCTGGTCATTTTCAGGGCGTCGCGGCAATTGTGACTAAACTTTTGAGTTTGGTGCAGCCGACAAAAGCTTATTTCGGTCAAAAAGACGCCCAGCAGCTAGCAATTATTCGGAAGCTGGTCTTTGATTTTAACTTGCCTGTAGAGATTGTCGCTTGTCCGATCGTCCGCGAAGAGTCGGGACTGGCAATGAGTTCTCGCAATCAGTATTTAACAGCAGAGCAAAAACAGCAAGCCTCCGTACTCTACCGCGCGCTGCAACAAGCCTCGGAAACTTTTTATTCAGGCGACCGCACAGCAGCAGCCGCACTCGCTGCCGCCCACGCAGCAGTCGCAGGAGAACCCGCAGTAAAGATCGAGTACGCCGAACTCGTCGATCCCGACACTTTGACGCCCTTGCCGGTTGTAGAAACAGCGGGACTTTTAGCCGTGGCCGCCAGAGTTGGCTCTACTCGTTTGATTGACAATATAATTCTCAGGAATCGTCGGCCCATTGTGGCGATCGACGGCCCGGCGGGAGCAGGCAAATCTACCGTAACTCGCCTTGCCGCAACTGCTTTGAACTTGTTTTATCTGGATACCGGCGCGATGTATCGGGCGCTGACTTGGCTGGCATTGAAAACAGACACGCCGATTTGCGACGAATGCGCGATCGCCGAATTAATCAGTTCCAGTTATTTGGAATACAACCTCGATCCCGCATCAAAGATGTTGAAGATTAACGGCGAAGACGTAACGGAGGCAATTCGCAGTTTGGAAGTGACATCCCGCGTCTCGGAAATGGCGGCAATTCCCGCCGTGCGACAGTTTCTGGTGGAGGAACAGCGACGCTGCGGTACAAAAGGCGGAATTATAGCAGAAGGCCGCGATATCGGCACTAACGTGTTTCCCGACGCGGAACTGAAGATTTTTTTGACGGCTTCGGTACAAGAGCGATCGCGCAGGCGGCTGTTAGAACTTAAAGATAGCGATCGGGCTAATATTAGCTTGGCCCAATTGGAACAAGACATTGCCCTGCGGGACGAAAAGGACAGCACCCGCGAGGTTGCACCTTTGCGTAAAGCGGCCGATGCTGTGGAAATTCAAACAGACAATCTGACTGTTGCTGAAGTTATCGATCGAATTGTCAGCTTGTACAAAGAGAGAATCGGCCCTAAAAGTTAATTTTACGACGCTGCGCGCGCGCGATCGCCCTCATATCAAATGCGGTTAACCTCACATCTTGCACCATTCTCAAAAACAGGCAAGATGCCTGTTCCACAAAGAGTAGATTTTCTTGTGGAACAGGCATCTTGCCTGTTCCTAAAAAGCTTATTGACAATCGTGCAACATCTCAGGTTAAACTCACATCTTGCACTATTCTCAAGAAAGAACAGGCTTTTCGGCCTGTTCCACAAAGAGTGCATTTTCTTGTGGAACAGGCAAGATGCCTGTTCCTAAAAAGCTTATTGACAATAGTGCAACATCTCCGGTTAAACCAACTTGCAGTGTCAGGTAGGGACGCGGGCCGATGCGGGCTGAGTCCCTAAGAATATCGTGCCATTAATCCGAGAGCGCCGTCCCCGTGGCTGGGGGGGAAAAAGTTCAACCATCCCGCGTTTTCATGGGTTAAGGCATTTCTGGCGTACAAATCTTAAATTTTTTTATCCGGACGGACTTCCCCGCGATCGGTTATTTCCAGTAGCATTTTTACGGACTGTCCAATTTAAGATTATCCTCTTAAGTGGATTAACTTGATATCAACATAAAATCTCAAATTAACTGTACAAGGTGTGAAGGAGAGAATGACGTGACAAAATTGAAACTGCTGTGGAGGCGGCGAAAAACTTTAATCCTTGCTTTTATGGCAGCAACAGGAAGTTTTTTGCTGGGTGTGACATGGCCCGTTAACTTGCGGGCCAATCAGCCATTGCAACCGATTCAGGCGCAAGTCTTGGCCGTATCCCAGTCGCCAGAACAACAGCCGATGTCCAATATTAATAAGTTCTCCGAGGCGATCGCCAATCGAGTTGAATTTTCCCAAAGTGCTCTAGCCCAAGTGCAAGCAATCCGATTCCAATCAGCCGTACCGTCCCAGTTTCAAGGTACAACCATTCGTCACGCGAAACTCGACTCCCAGCACAAGGCGATCGCCCTGACATTTGACGACGGCCCCTGGCCGAAAACAACTACACAAATCCTAGATATTCTCAAGGAAAATAATATTAAGGCTACATTCTTCTGGGTAGGAAAATACCTGAAAAATTCTCCCGAAATTGGCCAACAGGTCGCAGCAGCCGGTCATGCGATCGGCAATCACAGTTGGAGCCATGAATACCTTCAGTATAACGAAAACGGTGCTGCTCGCGAGATCGATCGCACTTCATCCTTAATTGAGGACTTGACCGGCATCCAAACATCGATGTTCCGGCCGCCCGGAGGCATTTTAAACAATGGATTGACAGCTTACGCTCAAAAGAAAAATTATGCAGTTGTGATTTGGTCTGCTGATTCTTTTGATTGGCGCACTCTTACGGAGTCTTTGATGGACAACGTGATGAGGCAGGCAAATTCCGGTGGCATTGTGCTGATGCACGACGGCGGCGGCAATCGAGCAAGAACTGTCAAAGCTTTGCCGGATATTATTGCTCGATTGAGAAAGGAAGGGTACAGTTTCGTAACAGTTCCCGAGTTATTGCAGATGCAAGAACAAGAGTCTAAACAGCAGACAACAGCACAAAAATAAAAATTTGAAAAAGTGGGAGATTACACCATTTTTCCATTTTTTTGTAAGCAGTTAGATGGATTTTTCATAACTATATCGCGCAGGTGAAGGTTAATCGCAGTTATAAAATTAATACAGAGACGGCTGTGGTCATCGCTACTCCCGCCATCGCGTACACCAAACCGCGCCGATATTCATGCCGGACGGTATGATCACGTTCGAGGGCAAGGTAATCTTCGGGGCTAAACCCAGACGGGATGGCCATAGCGTTAGAGGCAAAATCGATACCTTAACTGTAGCCATATTACCAATTTAGGCTGGAATCTAATGGCAAATTTTGCAACTGAGAATTCACCCAATTAGCCGCCGCCAAACCCGATCGCAAAGCACCCTCTATTTGACCTTCCCCGCACAAATCCCCCGCACAAACCAGCGGCAAATTCCCCCCAGCAGGCAAACAAGAAACAGGCAAAGGATTTCGACAAAAAGCATAGCGCCAGCGGTGAACCTGTAACCATTCTGGCTCTTTGAGCCAAGGGATTAAATATTCAGAAGCTCTCGAAAGCAATTCTTGACCAACAGTTTCCAAATCAGCAGCTTCTAAATAGCGTTCTGCAAAAATTGCGCTGCTGTGAACCACAAATATTGGGTGTAGTGGATCGAGCCGTTTGCTGCTGTCCAAACCAACCCAAGCTAAATCAGAATTATCGGGAAAAGAAACCGATTTCCACTGCGGATTTAGATTACTCCAATCTTGCTGTTTGGCCGCAGGATAGCCAGCCATAACGGTAATGCAAGGCTCGTACTCCACAGAACGCAATTTGTCAAGAAAATCTGATGTCAAACCAATTTCCGAATTCAAAAACATTAAAGCTTGAGGAGCGGGAATTGCTACTACAACAGCCTTAGCAATCAATTCTTGAGGCGTCGGTAAATTGTCATTAGTAACTTCTAGGGAAAGATGCCACCTTTGGTTATCTGTAGTAGAAATAGCTTGTACGCGGTGGCCAAACCAAATCTCTAAATCCTCCGCCAGATACTTACCGATTGCATTCATACCTGCAGGTGCGACATAACAAGAACTAGCAATGGCAGAAAGTTTCCCCTGTCTCAATTCCCAGACAGTATCAGTCCAGAGTTTGAGGATGTGGCGATCGACCAAAGCCTCAATTAACCCCTGCACCGCATCCCCCTGCGGTTCCAGATACCGCGCCCCGTGATCGGCCCTAGTACCCTGTACGCGGCGGGTAGCAACACGTCCCCCCGCGCCGCGAGATTTCTCAACAACAGCAACAGAATAACCAGCTTGACGCAACCGTTGAGCGCAACTGAGCCCCGCCATACCCGCACCAATCACCACAACATCGAACATAATTGGACTTTCAGATACATTACTTACCGGACTTTTTCTAGGAAATAAGCCTTAAGCTGATTTCTTAACTTGCAGTTAATTTGCGATAGCAACGAGCGGTAATTAAATGAGGGTGAAAAACCTCCATAAAATTAGACTGAAGTTTAGTAAAAAATGTGTTCATCTCTTGCTTATCTTCTAAATGAAAAGGAAATTCTTGATTAAAACCTTTAAAGAAATACCAGTTAAGGATAATCTTCCCTGACGGAGACAGCATTTTATGAAAATCCATCAATTGCTGACTGGGATTGAGTAAATGTTCCATCACATCTAAACAAATAATCGTATCAAAAGCCTCTGTAGGAGATACTTCTAGACTACACGAAATCTTCTCACTCAATCCTAACTTAGCAGCTCGGCTTTGAACAAAATTGCGATTTATGGGGTTAAGATCACAATAGACTACTTGTTCTACTTGAGGACAAAGAGCTGCTGCAATAGCATGAGTGCCAATACCGCCGCCAAAATCTAAAACTCGACCGGCAGCCATATCTGATATTAATGTTAAAGTGCCTCCTATGTAATCCTGATTGGACATATGCCAAGCTCCGAGGTCAAATAGGTAAGCTTGTCCGACTCCATCGCGATAAAACTCGCTAGCTTTTTCCCAATCAAAATCCCGATGTCCTATTTCTTTTAGGGATTGTTGACCGAGTGCCAGCTCTTGTTCAATTGTTTTTAAATCTAAGTTTAAAAAATCCTGTAGATGCTGCTTGAGATTGAAAGTATCTTGCCAATATCCCTGCAAAAAAGACGGTGCGACAGAAGAAGACATCATTTACCTTGTTCTAAAAAACCCAAACTCATTATAGGATTAACTGACATTTTTGAACAGAACTCCACTAAATTATTTTTCTTTTGTTTGTAGCGAATAAAATATAGCAATCCTAAATCATTGTCAAGACTATGATACAATTATATGCAATACTTGATTGTGACCATAAAAAATGAATAACTTACAACTGCAACAAAAAGATAGAGAAAAAGAAATAGCCCAATTAGAATCTTTTATTAAAAGCGATATCGATGCCAGAGAACTAAAACGAGCAATAGCTGTAAGGATGGCGCTCTCAGGTAATATCTACCATGAAATCAGCAAAATTTTAGGTGTAAGTAATTTTTTTGTTGGTTATTGGAAAAAACAATTTAAAACCAAAGGCATCGCCGGAATCAAACTAGGACATAAAGGGTCAAAAGGGTATTTAACAGCTCGACAAAATACTGAAGTAATAGAGTGGTTAAAGAATAAAGAATATTGGAATTTAGATGAGCTGGTTACTTATTTAGCTCAAGAATTTGGTGTGACATATAAATCCAAACAGAGTTACTATGAACTTTTTGACCAAGCGAAAATTAGTTGGAAAAAAAACTCAAAAAACCAAGCCTAAATTTGATAAAGAACTGGTAAAAAAAAGACGGAAGAAATTAACGATATTTTATTTAAGAACAAGGCTGGTATAGAATCGGGGGAAATAATAGTATTGTTTTTAGATGAATGCCATCTACTTCATGGTGATTTAACTGGTTATGTTTGGGGTCAATCAAAAATCAGAATTGAAGTCCTAATCACCAATGAAAAAAAATAGACAAACTTATTTTGGCGCCATCAATTATCAAAGCAAAGAATTCCATATTCAGAGCCATCCATCTGGTGATAGAAAATCAACAGTTACATTCATAAAATACTTACAAAATAAATATAAAAATCGCAAGATTGTCTTGATTTGGGATGGAGCTAGTTATCATAAATATGGAGAATTTAGAGACTTTTTATTAGAATAAATGGTGACAAAGAACCTGAAAGCTGGTCAATTAATTGTATTTTATTTGCTCCCAATGCTCCCCAACAGAATCCCGTTGAAGATATTTGGTTACAAGTTAAAAACTTTTTAAGAAAGTATTGGTATTTATGTAGGTCTTTTAATATTGTCAAATTTTTATTTGAGTTTTTACTAACGAACATAAATTTGATTTCCCCAAAATACGTCAATACACTTGCACAGAGAAAATCATTTAGGATTGCTCTAGATATAAAAAATCATTTAGGATTGCTATAGTGGGGGTTCAGGGCGACGGTTTGACTCCTCAAGCTGCGGGGTTGCAGACGTACCGAGGGGTTCCGGGTTGGCTGTTGGGCATCTAAATTGTATTTTTAGGATCGGTGGGACACCCAACTTGACTTTACAATTGAGATGCGCGTCCGCCGATCAATGTAGCTGCTGAGGTTATAGCTTCTAGCAGTCGGATCTTCTGTGCAAATCCTGCCGATCGTCCTGCGCCAGGTAGTAGAATAAGGGACAGCACGAATCCATGATTAAGACCAAATAAAAAAGCTACTGTAGGTAAATACTAAATCCCACTGATTGTCAATCAGCAGCAATCTAAAATCTAAAATCGAATACGGGAGGGCAAAATTTTGGACGAACTCAGAGCAGCACTCGAATTGACAACAGAAGAAGAATTGCAGCAACTAACAGAACTTCTGTTCAGCCGCAAGTTTAACCCTTTAGATTATGTGCAAACCCCCGCACCGATAGATGTACAAAGTCGCGATCGCCAAGCATGGCTCGACGCCGTAGAACAGCGGTTTCGCTATCTTGCAGCGGACGGGTTGACGGTACTCCGAGGGCGAAGCCAACAAGTAACTTACAGACAAGCACTAATTCAAGTTTGTCGCTATCTCAAAATCCCTTATCCCAGACAGTTGTCAACCACCGACTTAGAGGCAGAAGTATTTCTGCACTTAATGGGTCGCGCGTGGAAGCGTTTACCTGCAGACGAACAGCAAGCGCTGACACTGCGCGTACAGCGAGCGATCGTTGATTCTAAACTCTCAGAACCCCTGCCAATTTCTGCTGAAAAAGACCCGCTGGGTTTACTGTTCAAAGGCGGCAGCGCTTTAGCTGTTAGTTCCATCTTAAAACCAATGTTGCTCAAACTAATGGCCAATCAATTTGCGCTGCATTTTGCCACCTATCAAATGGCAAAACAAGGAGTGCTTGCAGGCACTGCAACTGCAGCAACCCAGTTTCAAAATTATGTCGCAATTCAGACAGCGCGGCGTGGTATGGCGGTGAGTGCTGCTCGTTACGGTGCGACGCGGAGCGTATTTTCGTTGGTTGGCCCGGTGATGTGGACTTGGTTTTTAGCGGATTTGGGTTGGCGATCGATTTCCACGAACTACGGT
Organism: Microcoleus sp. AT3-A2; assembly: GCF_036705685.1. Lineage (NCBI taxonomy): Bacteria > Bacillati > Cyanobacteriota > Cyanophyceae > Oscillatoriales > Microcoleaceae > Microcoleus > Microcoleus sp. AT3-A2. The sequence goes on along the minus strand of NZ_JAUBVF010000071.1, from coordinate 5,602 downwards.
CGCATTATCCCGACCATTTTTGCCCTAGCTCAAATTCGATTAACGCGATCGGAATGCGTTTGGGAACTAGCTTAACGATGGTAGATTGTAGATTTTAGATTTGAGATTGGGAGTGTGGGTGAATATCAAAAATCGGTTGAAATTAGCTGCCCAACTGACAGCCAAAAATCTCAAGTCTCGCCTCCAGAAACATCCAGATCCCCGCCTGCAAATCCCTTGGAATTTCGCCCAAGTGGGGATGCTGATTTTTCCCTTAATTCCGATTTTGGGAGCTTTAGGTTTATTCCTGGGATTGGCCGGCACTTGCAAGCAAAAGTTCAGTCAAATTAGTCGGCGCCCGTTGAATCGAGGATTCGCAATTCTGAGCGCGCTGCTAGTCATCACAGCGGTTTTTGCCAACAACCGCAGCGAGGCTTTTGTAGGGTTGTACAATTTCTTGCCGTTCTTTATATTGTTTGCCACTTTCAGCAGTTTAATTAAAACTCTGCCTCAATTGCGGCAATTGTCTTGGATGATTGTAATTAGTTCAATTCCAGTGATAATTTTAGGCCTGGGACAGCAATTTTTAGGTTGGAGTGGCATCGATCAATTGCAGCCTGTTTTTGGCTGGGTACTCGAACCCCAAGGCAATCCCCCCGGTCGCATGGCTTCTGTATTTATGTACGCTAATATTTTAGCTTGCTATCTGACAATTGCTTTCATTTTAGCAATGGGACTGTGGATAGAAGAAGTCAGTTGTCAGTTGTCAGTTGGCAGTTGTCAGTCGTCACCACCTACCAATTCCCAATTCCCAATTCCCAATTCCCAATTCCTATTTTTAAGTTTGGCAGTGATCGGAAATGCTGTTGCTTTGATTTTTACTAATTCTCGCAATGCTTGGGGGCTGGCAGTTTTTGCAGTTTTGGCTTTTGCATTTTATGCGGGTTATAAAAAATTATTAGCTGCCGTTTTTAGTGTGGCTAGCACAGTTATTTTGTCTGCCTTTGGCCCGGAACCACTGCGGCAATTTTTACGAAGAATTGTTCCGGCTTTCTTTTGGGCTAGACTCACCGACGAGATGTTCCCAAATCGACCGACAGCTACTTTGAGAACAACTCAGTGGGAATTTGCTTGGTCGATGACTCAGCAGCGTCCTTGGACTGGTTGGGGATTGCGAAATTTTACGTCTCTCTATCAAGCTCAGATGCAAGAATGGCTCGGTCATCCTCACAGTTTGATACTAATGTTGACTGCGGAAACGGGAATACCCGCAACGCTTTTGTTGTTTGGTTTAGTTGGTTGGGTTTTGGCTAGGGCTGTTTTGCTGCTGGCGAATTGGCCGCTTTTTCCTGCGGATATCAAACACGAGCAAATAGCCACACTGGAAAAAGCGGAAAATGCTTTAGATATCAATCAAAAATCTATAATCAGTAGAACAAATCAGGTGGCTTGTCAAGATTTAAGAGCAACCGATCGCCTAATTTTTTTCAGTTATTTATTAGCCTTCGCCGCTTGTACGCTTTTTAACACTGTAGATGTGACGCTGTTTGATTTTCGACTCAATACTACAAGCTGGTTGCTGTTAGCCGCAATTTGCGGAGTCAGCCAGAGGGAATAGGGAATAGGGCATCGGGCATCGGGCATCGGGCATCGGGCATACCTCACCACGCGATCAAACCGCTATAACAACTGTTAACAGTCAACAGTCAACAGTCAACAGTCAACAGTCAACTGCCAACAGTCAACAGTCAACTGCCAACAGTCAACAGTCAACAGTCAACAGTCAACAGTCAACAGTCAACAGTCAACTAAATTCTTTTATTCTACCGTCACCGACTTCGCCAAATTTCGTGGCTGATCCACATCCAAACCCCGACGGGCTGCAATGTGATAAGCCAACAATTGCAGCGGAATCACTGTCACAATCGGCGACAACAATTCATCCACCAAAGGCACCGGCAAAATGTGGTCAAAAATATCTGCTTCCGCCACACCTTGCTTCGGCGTAACGCCAATTAAACGGGCGTCGCGCGCCTTCGCTTCTTGAGCGTTGGAAAGCACTTTTTCGTAGACGCTTCCGGGCATGGCGATCGCCACTACAGGCACTTTCGCATCCAAAAGGGCGATCGGGCCGTGTTTCATCTCTCCCGCCGGATATCCTTCGGCGTGAATGTAGCTAATTTCCTTCAGTTTCAGCGCCCCTTCCAAAGCAATCGGAAAGTTAATTCCCCTTCCCAAAAATATAAAATCTTGGGTGTCTGTAAACTGGTGGGACAATTCCTCCACATACTGTTCTTGAATCTCCAAAAACTTCTCAATTTCTGCGGGTAACTGGCGCAAACCCGTAATAACTTCTGCCAATCTCTCCGTGCTGATTGTTTGCCGCTGGTGCGCCAAATCCAAAGCTAAGAAATAGAAGGCCATCAACTGAGTGACAAAAGTTTTAGTGGCAGCAACGCCGATTTCTATACCAGCGTGGGTGTTGATTACCTGTGGCATCATGTGGGCGATCGAACTTTCAGTTCGGTTAGTAATGCCTAACATTCTCGCCCGGAATTTATCAGTAAAACCCGCGCGGCGCTGCTGTTCCATCCCCAAAGCAGCCAGCGTGTCCGCCGTTTCTCCCGACTGAGTTACCCCAATAGTTAAAGTATTTGCTGTCAGCGGTGGCGGTGCGTAGCGGTACTCCGAAGCGTACTGCACGGCAGTGGGAATATTAGCTAATTGTTCCAACAAATATTTGCCAATTAGCGAGGCGTGCCAGCTCGTTCCGCAGGCGAGAATTGAAATTTGCTCGACATCAGCGCAAAGTTCCTTGGGCAAGTTGAGATTGATAGGAGAGCGCGGATTTCCTGGCTGCCAATCGCTGTCTAAGTAAGCCTCCAAACACGCTCTGACTACGGCGGGCTGCTCGTAAATCTCCTTGTGCATGAAGTGTTTGAAGCCTTGCTTTTCGACTAAAACCGGGTTCCAACCAAGGATGCGTGGGCTTTTTTTCAGCCTTTCCCCTGCAAAGCTGTAAACTTCCACTCCCATCGGAGTTAGCCTTGCCAATTCGCCATTTTCCAAGGACAAAACAGTGCGGGTATGAGATACTAAGGCCGGCGTGTCGGAAGCGCAGAAAAATTCACCAGCACCAAACCCAATCACCAAAGGAGCTTGCTGTCTGGCGACAATTATTTCCTCTGGAAAATCTGCACAGATAACGGCTATCGCAAAAGCTCCTTCTAATTTATTTACCGCCTTTAAAACAGTTTCCAAAAACGATAAATCAGCAATTTTCTCGGTTTTTTTATCTTTTTCTTCTTCCTTCTCCCTTCTTGCTTCTTTCAAAAATTCAGCTATTAAATGAGGAATAACTTCTGTATCGGTATCCGACACAAATTTATGTCCCTTTGCTTTCAATTCTTTCCGCAACTCGCGATAATTTTCGACAATTCCATTTTGAACTACCGCAATTCGCCCGCTATTATCTAGGTGAGGGTGAGCGTTATATTCTTCAGGCTTGCCGTGAGTTGCCCAGCGGGTGTGTCCGATGCCGATGGGAGCCGGAGAGTCTATCTCTGCTAGCTTTTCCCGGAGGTTGTGCAATTTGCCCTTTGCTCGGATGCAGGTAATTTCTCCTTCGGAGATGGTAGCGAGGCCCGCTGAATCGTAGCCCCGGTATTCTAGTTTCTCCAATCCTGCTAGCAAAATCTCGCTTGCTGCTTGCGTGCCGATATAGCCAACGATTCCGCACATTTAACGTACTACTCCTGCTTAGCGATCGCAATAAAACTCAAGTTTTATCATTTTTACCTTCTTCGGGCCCCGAATGCAGATTCCGCGACAAAAAAGAGGGGGCAATTTAATCGCCCCCTCTTTTGTGCCCGTAATTTGATCGGCGTGTCGATCGATATTTAGTAGGCTAGACCCATACTGCGAGTGGTTTCTGCTCCCAGGTAAACCCGGATGCTCAGAAAATCGGTGGGGCAAGCAGTTTCGCACCGCTTGCAGCCTACACAGTCTTCGGTGCGGGGAGATGAGGCAATCTGAGCTGCTTTGCAGCCATCCCAGGGCACCATCTCCAAAACGTCAGTCGGACAAGCGCGGACGCACTGAGTGCAGCCAATGCAAGTATCGTAAATTTTGACTGAATGAGACATTGAATAAAGGCTCCCAACGAGTCACTAAAAATTTGCTGCCTCTGCGAGTGAACAGATTTGACGGCGAGGTGCCACCGCTATAGCCTGCACAGAGAATTAAAGGTTAGTCTACCGCAGTGCCTGGAAGCACTTCGCGAAAAAGCGACAAAACTTCACAGTTATTCACGCTGGGACTCTTATAGAACCCATTTGGGATCTATATCATTCGCCAACCGTTTGAGCATCAGCCTGATGAAATACAAATTAAGTTTGGCACTAGGATGGGTGAGAGTGGACTCAAAGTTCTTGACCAAATTGCGATGATTTTATGCGGGTGATACCCCTTACCCTTGCAGAATGGTAATCTTCGGAATATTGACGGGCCCGAGTGTGAAAATAATCGAGGTTGTGACTCAACATTTCAATCAAGCCACAGTCATCGGACACCCTGGCTTTTGTGGAATGGATAAAAAACGGCAAGCTGGGTATTATCAACGGCTAGATGTTGTTTTATGCCATTGGTGCATTTGTAATGGCAGAAGCCTTTAGACTGGACACTCGCAAATTGCACGTATTTTTTACCGCTATACGGAGCTATTAGAGGATTTCTAGCCGTTTGTTAATCAATTTTACGCTGTGAGGTAATGAAGGGAGATCGGGGAGCCAAGAAAAAACCCACCAGACTCGCGAAGAGAATGGGTGTAAAAGTGCTGAATCCTGTCAACTTGGCGAGTAGCAGAGTTGTACTAATTGGAGTTCGAGTAACTGTTGAATTCAGAGCCGCCATTACACAAATCATTGCCAAAGTCTCGTTGGATGCGGGATTAATGATAGCAATTGCCTTTCCTAAACAGGCTCCTATAAAAAACAGTGGGATGATAATCCCCCCCCGCCAGCCTCCATTTATGGTCGTACTAATAGCAAATACTTTAGCAATAACTAAAGTTAAAATAACTCCCAAAGAAAAGTTGCCCTCAACAATTTTTTCAAGTTGATGTTCACCAAAGAAACGAGTGAGCGGAAAAAAAGCTGATAAAACACCAAGTCCTAGCCCAGCTAAAGTAGTACGCACATAGATTGGGCTGGGTATCGAATCAAACAAGCGACCTACACTGCGAAATATAGCGATAAAAAGCCAGCCCACGATCGCACCTACGATTCCATAAGCAATCGCTGCGCCAAAGTCATAAAGGCTGTCCACATTGTATTGAGGAAAATGCCAGGTAGGACCAATTCCTAGCTGGGTAATTGCTACAAAGATGGTGTAACTTGCACAACTTGCCACGACTGCAGGCAATATTGCTTCAAAATACTCCACAACATTCTGATGATGCAGGATTTCTAAAGCAAAAAAAGTACCACCCAATGGAGCGCCGAACAAAACTGTAAAACCAGATGCCATGCCAGCAATACTTAAAGTTCGTAAGCTGTTGTGCATTTAAAACGCATATTGGTATAATATAACATAATGATATTCAGAAAAAGTGAATGCCTGCTAA